>SKTG01000393.1 GCA_007118045.1 Nitriliruptoraceae bacterium | reverse complement strand
GGTGTTCGTCGGTGGCGCCGGCGTGCCGCGGGGGGCACGCTCGAAGCGCGTCGGCTCCGAACCCGACGTGCGGACGCGACCGTCGTGACCGCGGCTCGAGGATCTCATGACGCACCGCAACCTCGCGGCCATCGCGGGTGTCGTCGCGACGGCCGTCGGCCTGGGCACGGCCGAACTGCTCGCCGGGGCCTTCGCGGCGGTGCCCTCGCCCCTCGACGCGCTGGGCGATCAGGTCGTCTCCGCTCTGCCAGGTGCGCTGGTGACCGGGGCGATCGATGCGCTGGGCGCGGCGAACCGCACGGTGCTCGTGCTCGGGTCGCTCCTGGTGGCGCTCGGTGCCGGGGGCCTGCTGGGTCGGGTGGCCAGGAGCCGATCCTCCGCGGCGCTCGTCATCGTGCTGGTCGCCGCCGGGCTGGCCACCTGGGCAAGTCTCACTCGCCCGGACGTCTCACCCCCCCTGGTCCTGCTCACCATGGCTGCGGCGGTGGCCGTGACGCTCGGGACGCTGCGGCTGCTGCTGGCCCGGCTGGGCCCGGTCGGCCCCTCCGCGGGCGCACCCGGGGCCGTCCCCACGTCGGTTGGAGGGGACCGCCTCGCGACGGACGTCGCGGCGCCGGCCCTCGCCCGGACGCCGGCTACCCCGGACGCGTCGGTCTCCCCGGGGACGTCGCCCGCCCCGGCCGCGGAGAGGGAGCTCGTGGCCGAGGTCGACCGACGTCGCTTCCTGCGCCTGGCGGGTGGCTTCGGCGCATCCGCCGTGATCGCGGGTGCGGTCGGGCGGGGTGTGCTCGGCCGCGGGGGCGGGAGCGGACCGGGCACCGTGTCGCTGCCGCGCCCGACCTCCTCGCTGCCCCCGATCGCCGCGGGCCAGGACCTGGCGGGCCAGGTCTCGGGGCTGAGCCCGGTGCTGACGCCCATCGAGGACTTCTTCCGCATCGACGCGGCCATCGCCTTGCCGCGGGTCGACCCGGAGACCTGGACGCTGCGGGTCGGTGGCCTCGTCGAGCGCGAGCTCGAGTTCTCCTTCGACGAACTGGCGGGCCGCGACCTGGTCGAGGTCGACGCGACCATCTCATGCGTCTCGAACGAGGTGGGGGGCGACCTCGTCGGCACCGCCAGGTGGCTCGGTGTCCCGCTCGTCGAGCTGTTGGAGGAGGCGGGTCCCACCGCGGCCGCGGAGCAGGTCGTCGGACGATCGGTGGACGGCTGGACCGGAGGGTTCCCGCTCGAGGTCGCGCTGGACGGTCGCGACGCGCTCGTCGCGATCGCGATGAACGGCGAGGCGCTGCCCGTCCGTCACGGCTTCCCGGCACGACTGGTGGTACCGGGGCTCTACGGCTACGTCTCCGCCACCAAGTGGCTCGAGGCGGTCGAGCTGACGACCTGGGACGGGTTCGACGGCTACTGGGTCCCGCGTGGCTGGTCCAAGGAAGGGCCCGTCAAGACCATGTCGCGGATCGACGTCCCCGTGCGGGACGCGACCGTCGCGGCCGGGGACGTCACCGTGGCCGGCGTCGCCTGGGCGCCGGTGCGGGGCATCGACCGCGTCGAGGTCCAGGTCGACGACGGCGCCTGGGAACCGGCCCAGCTCGCGGACCCGTTGTCGGCGGGCACGTGGGTGCAGTGGCGCCTGGACCGGGCGCTGCGCTCGGGCAGCCATCAACTCCGTGTGCGGGCCGTCGACGGCGACGGGGACCTGCAACCCGAGGGTCCGAGCGAGCCGGCGCCGGACGGCGCGGAGGGCTGGCACGCCGTCCAGGTGACCGTCACCTGAGCGCCCGGTGGCCGGACGGGTGGGCGGGATGGTCGTTCTCATGGCCCATCCGTGCTAGACACCATCGTCCCGGGGCGGCACGCAGCGCGCCCCGGTGGGTCGCAGCGTCGTGGCCGGAACGGGGGGCGGTCACGGCGCTGCGAACCGTGGGCGCACACCCCCACCGTCGACCGAACCCCGGCCTGCGGGGTGCCGAACGCCGGGCACCCACCCGTCGGAGACGCCCGTTCGCCGAACGGTGGGCCCCCACACCCCGGAGGCGCCCGTGCGCATCGTGATCCTCGGCGGCGGCATCTCCGGGCTCGCCGCCGCCTGGCTGCTCTCGCGGCACCACGAGGTGCACCTCGTGGAGAGCGAGCCGCGCCTGGGTGGTCACACCAACACGCTCAGCGTCCCCCGTGCCGACGGCTCCTCCGTCGCGGTGGACACGGGTTTCATCGTCTACAACGAGGTGACCTACCCCCTGTTGGTGCGGCTGTTCGACGAGCTCGGGGTTGCGACGCAGGCCTCCGACATGTCCTGGTCCCTGCGGTGCGAGCGCTGCGACCTCGAGTACGCCGGGAGCGCGGCCGGCGTCGTGGCGCAGCCGGGCAGCCTGTTGTCGCCCACCCACCTGGGCATGCTGGCGGACATCGCCCGGTTCAACCGGCTCGGGCGCCGGCTGGTGGACGACCCACGGACCGTCGACGTCCCGCTGGATCGGTTCCTGCGGGCGGCCGGGTTCGGCCACGCGTTCCGTCAGCACTACCTCCTGCCGATGGCCGGGGCGATCTGGTCCTCGGGCACGGCGGTGGTGGACCGGTTCCCGCTCCACACGCTGCTGCGCTTCTTCGCCAACCACGGCCTGCTGGGCGTCCGTGGCCACCATCCGTGGCGGACCGTGGTGGGAGGCACGTCGAGCTACGTTCCCGCGCTCACGGCCCCGTACGCCGAGCGGATACACACCGGGAACCCGGCACGCGGACTGCGACGTGACCGCGAGGGCGTCACGCTGCGGCTCGCGGACGGTTCGCGGACACGCTTCGATGTCGCGATCGTGGCGACCCACGCCGACCAGGCACTGGGTCTGCTCGACGACCCCACCCCGCTGGAGCGGGAGCTGCTCGGCGCCTGGGAGTACAGCGTGAACGACACGTACCTGCACACCGACACGGCCGCGTTGCCGTGTCGTCGGCAGGCCTGGGCCTCATGGAACTACCGCCTCACCGACTGCCGCCGCCCCACGCAGCGGGTCAGCCTGAGCTACCACATGAACCGGCTCCAGACCCTGGACGAGCCAGAGGAGTACGTGGTCACCCTCAACCCGGCGCAGGCGCCCGCGCCCGACCGGGTGCTGCGGCGGCTCACCTACACCCATCCGACCTACACGCCGGAGAACGTGGCCGGACAACGGCGCCTCGACGAGCTGAACGGTCGACAGCGGACCTTCTACGTGGGCGCCTACCAGCGGTACGGCTTCCACGAGGACGGCCTGTGGTCCGCGGTCCGGGCCGTCGGTCACCTCGGCGTGCGGTGGCCGACGTGACCGTCCAAGCCACCCCCGACCCGGGGTCCACGGCCGAGGCGCCCACGACCTCCTCGCTGCTGGTCGGGTGGGTCCGGCACCGCCGACACCGACCCGTGGAGAACGCCTTCCGCTACCGCGCCTACCACGCTCTGCTCGACGTCGACGACCTCCCGACGCTGGACGGGGCGATCCGGGGTTTCGGCTACAACCGGGCGGCACCGATCGGGTTCCGGGACACCGACCACCTCGGTGACGGAGCGCTGCCGGTCCGGGAGAAGCTGCGCCGCTGGTTGGCCGGTGAGGGGGTGGCGCTGCCGGACGGTCCGCTGCTGCTGCTGGCGAACCTGCGCGTGCTCGGCCACGTGTTCGACCCCGTGAGCTGGTGGTTCTGCCACCATCCGGACGGTTCGATCGCCTTCGTGGTGGCCGAGGTCAACAACACCTTCGGCGACGCCCACTGTTACCTGCTCGATGATCTCGACCGACGGTCCGACGGCAGCGTGCGGGCCGAGGCGACCAAGCGGCTGCACGTCTCGCCGTTCCTGCCCGTCGAGGGGTTGTCGTACCGCTTCGGCTTCGTGCTGACCGACCACCGGGTCACCGCGCACGTCGACGTCGACGACGGGCAGGGACGCATCCTCGACGCCACGCAGACCGGGGTCCGGGTGCCG
>SKTG01000195.1 GCA_007118045.1 Nitriliruptoraceae bacterium | reverse complement strand
GGCTTGTAGTAGATGCCCCACAGTTGGTCGGTGATCAGGCTGCCATCCTGCTCGTCGAACAGCGGGGCGTCGCTGTCGACGTGCATGACCGGGGGCACCTGCCCGGTGGTGGTCACGAACGTTCGCGGATCGACGCCGAGCGTCCCCTCCTGCAACGCGAGGTAGTTCCACATGGGCACACCACGGCGGACCGCACCGTGCGGGTCGGTGACGTCGATCGAGCCCGGCAGGTCGAGCATGGCCCACACGTCCCGGATCCACGGACCGACACCGACGATGACCTGCTCGCAGCTGACCGTGCCGTGGTCGGTCTCCACCGCGCTGATCGTTCCGGTGCTGTCACGCAGGAAGCCACGCACCTCAGGGCCGGTCACGATCGTGACCCCTTCCGCCTCCGCCTTCTCGGCCAGGCCCTGCATCGAGCGCCGGTTGTTGGCGTAGCCGCCCCGACGTTCGTGGAGGACCACCTCGATGTTGCTGGCCTGCCAGTCGTCGAACACGTCCCGCAGGTAGCCCTCGCAGGCGTCGCTGCCGTCGACCAGCACGGAGGGGTAGTCGATGGCGCGTTGCTGGTCGTGGACCGCGGCCAGATCGTCGGCCATCACCGCCGGGGCCGCGGCGAGGTAGCCCACCGGGTAGTACGCGAACGCGTCCGGGTCCGACTCCCACACGGCGACCGAATGTGCCATCAACTCGCGCATCGCGGGCTGGAAGTAGTTGTTGCGCACGACACCGCAGGCGATCCCCGACGCCCCAGCCGCCACGGCTCGCTTGTCGATGACCAGCACGTCGGTGCCGTCGCCGCGCCCCGTGACCCGGAGTTCCCTGGCGAGGTGCCAGGCGGTCGACAACCCGTGCACACCCGCTCCGATCACGACGTACCGGACGCCCGACGGGATCATGTCGGGAGCTCCCCGTGGTGGAGGTAGGCGGTGCGCTGTTGGGTGTAGAAGTCGCGGGCGGCCTCGCCCTGTTCACGCCAGGCCGCAGATCCGGAGCGCTTGACACCACCGAACGGCACGTGGAGTTCAGCACCGGTGGTGGGCCCGTTGATGTGGATGACGCCCGCCTCGATGTCCGCCAACATGCGGCGGATCCGGCGCGCGTCTCGGGTGAACACGGTGGCGGCCAACCCGTAGTCGGTGGCGTTCGCCAGCGCGACGGCCTGGTCGTCGTCGTCGGCACGCAGGACGGCCAGGACGGGACCGAAGACCTCCTCGCGACACAGCGCCACCGCATCCGGGTCCTCGACCTGCAAGACGGTCGGCGCGAGGTAGTGCCCACCGTGCAGCGAGACATCATCGAGCGCGTGACCGCCCGCCAGTAGCTCGGCGCCGGCGTCGGTCGCCTGGGCGATGGAATCCAGCGCCCGGTCCCGCGCCTCCCGTGAGATCAGCGGGCCGAGATCGACGTCGGGGTCGGTCGGCTCCCCGACCCGTAGCTTCGAGACCTGATCGATCAGGCGCTCGAGCAGGGGCTCGTATACGTCGGATGCCAGGATCGCGCGTCGCGTGGCTGTGCACTTCTGTCCGGCAGCGAACATCGCGCCCGCGGCGATCCGGCGCGCCGCCAGGTCCAGATCGGCGTCGCTGCACACCAGTGCGGGGTTGTGGCCTCCGCACTCGAGTTGGTAGCGCGCCCGTCGGGCGCCGGCGGTCGCGGCCACGTCGTCCCCCGCTGCGGCGGATCCCGTGAAGCTCACGGCCGCGACCTCCGGCGCGGCGACGAGTCGGCGGCCGACCGCAGCATCCCCGAAGATCAGGTTGCACACGCCGGCGGGAAGTCCGGCGTCCTCCAGGATGCGCATGAAGGCCGCAGACGAGGCCGGGCTTTCGGGGGCGGGCTTCCACACCACCGTGTTGCCGTGGATCAACGCCGGCGCGAGCTTCCAGACGGGGATGGCCAAGGGGAAGTTCCACGGCGTGACCAGCGCCACGACCCCGAGCGGCACCCGCAGGGTGCGCACCTCCTCGGCCGGGTCCGAGGAGACGTAGATCTCTCCCGCGGCACCGCGGCCGAGCTCGGCGTTGTAGCGCAGGGTCTGCACCGCTCGTGAGACCTCGCCCCGGGCATCTTCGACGAGTTTCCCGGCTTCGCGCACCATAGGTTCGACGAGTTCCTCGGCGCGCTGCACCGTCAGGTCAGCGACCGCGTGCAGCACCGCGCCGCGGTCCAAGGCGGTCAAGGTCCGCCACCGTCCCTCGGCGCCGTGCGCCGCCGCGACGGCTGCATCCACCTCGAGGTCGCTGGCTTGGGGGCAGGAACTGACCACCTCGGCCGGACGCGCCGGATCGGTCCGCTGGAGGTCGTCCCGGGGTGGGCCCCACTGGCCGCCGATGTGCTGCCCGAGGGCGAACGGCTCCGGGACGCTCACGCTCGGACCCCGACGGAGGGGTCGGGCTCGGTCTGCGTCGAACCCGTTGCCGGGGAGGACCCGGTGACGATAGAGGTGTCCCCGCGGGGGTCGCCCTCGGGGATGCGATCGATGCCCACCATGCGGTCGATGACCATGTTCTGGAAGCGGTGGAGCGGCTCCTCGAACCGGTAGCACATGGGGCCGCCCGGGAACGCGTCGCTGCTGACGCCGAGCTGGCCGCGTTCGACGATTTCGATGTCCTCGCGGTTCAGGTGGTCCCAGAAGCGCGTCAGATCAGCCAACGCCGAGGCATCGGTGTCCGCGGCGATGTCGCGGTGCACGTTGAGCACGGCCTGTTCACGCGTCCGGTCCGGGCCGTCCGGGGTGACGATGATGGTGAAGGTGTGGGTCGGCAGCACGGAGATGGCCAGGTTCGGAGTGACCCACAGGAACCGCCCGCTGATCGCGTCGTCATCGTTGAGTCCTGGGGTCGACGGCAGGCTCAGCCACCCGGACGTGCTGGGGTCCTGGGAGATGGGTGTGGTGCACGTGCCGGTGTACATGCCCGGCCCCTGGAAGCGGTGATGGTCGTCGACACGCGAGACCTTCGCGAGCTCAGGGTGCACCCACGGCAGGTGGTAGTACTCCATGAAGTTCTCGGCGATGAGTTTCCAGTTCGCCCGGACGTCGTAGCTGAGCTCGCCGACGGCCACGCTCTCGTCCAGCCGGTAACCCGCAAGGCGGTCGGGCAGGTCTCCCAGCCACTCGTCGAGCGCTGGGGACGCCTCGGACAGGTTGACGAACACGATGTGGCCCCAGGCGGCGACACGGACGGGCAACAGGCCGTAGTCACGCTGGTCGAACCCACGGCGGTGGCTCGTGTCGAACAGCGCCTGCTGGTCCTCGGGGATGTCGGAACCCTCGAACAGCGGCGAGCCGAGGAGCCTGCCGTCCAGCGCGTAGGTCCAGCTGTGGTACGGGCAGCGGAAGCGTCGCAGCGCGCAGTCGTCAGTGACCAACTGGGTGCCGCGATGGCGACAGACGTTGTGGAACGCGCGCAGTTCGCCGTCACCGTCCCTCGTCACGATGATCGGCATGCCAGCGACGCTGGCCGTCACGACCTGGCCCGATCGTGCGACCTTCTCCGCGAGCGTCACCGCAACCCAGCTCCGCGCGAAGACCTGCTGACGTTCGAGTGCGTAGAAGCTCGGCGACCGATAGGCCTGGGGCAGCAGCGTGGCGGCCTGGTCGACCGGCCGGCGGGTCGCGGCGTAGGTGGCCTCCGAGAGGTAGTCGGGCTCGGGGGGGATGTGCCGGCTCGGGGGGTCCGCCGGCCTCGGTTCGGACGCGTCCGGCTGGTGATCGGTCGGCGTCCGTGGCTCTGGGACTGGCATGTGCACCGCCTACGTCTGGTCCACCTCGGTCGACCACGAGGGCGTCCGTTCCGTCCTCCGCCCGTGTGCGGCAACGTACGAGGTATACCATTCTCTGTATAGTACGTAGATAGGTCCTATCGTTCCGTTCCTAAGAACAAACGCTGGGTGTCACGCGCAGCCGCACGCAACGGCGGACCGAGGAGCGGCCATGGAACTGCGCCATCTGCGCTACTTCGTGG
>SKTG01000510.1 GCA_007118045.1 Nitriliruptoraceae bacterium | reverse complement strand
CGGTCTCCTCGTCGGCGAACAGCCGCGCCTCGTTGACGACCTCGGCGGACTCCGGGTCGTCGAGCGGGACCCTGATGACCTCGATCATGTGCGTGGACGGGTTGTCGCCGCTGACGCCCTGCCCGCAGCGACCCGTGACGAAGCCCTCCGGGGTGTGGACCGCCTCACCAGCGCTGCGCTGGCCGGCGGTGCCGCTGTTGTAGATGTAGACGACGCTGTCGTCGTTGGGGTCCTCGACCAGCCGGTGGGTGTGCGAACCACGACAGGTCTGGATCACGTTGACCTGCTCGGGCTCGTCCAGGTCGCTGATGTCCCAGATCCGCACGCCACGCATGCGGTCCTCCTGGGCGCCGCCGGCGTTGCCCTGGGTGCCACAGTCGACGCGACCGTTGGCCTGTTCCACCGACGTGAACAGCAGGTCACCGATCACGGTGGCGTCACCCTGACCGCCGGGGCAGAGCACCTCGGTGCGCAGGGTCGGGTTGTCGGGGTCCGAGACGTCGTGGATCTGGAAGCCCGCGAAGTTGCCCTGGATGACGTGGTCACCCGTGAAGGCGAGGTCGGAGTTGGCGAAGGCGAACGATCCGAGGTTGCCGGGGTCGAAGAAGCCGCCGTCACGCTTGTCGAACTGGCCGCGCAGGTCGAGTCCGAGCGACGCCTCCTCGGCGTCGTCGAACCCGCCTCCGAGCCCCACCCGCGGATCGTCGGCGGTGGGGAACCCGGTGCCCGGGACGTCGGCGACGGCCGCGGCCGGCACCAGGCTCCCGATCATCGCCGTCGCCGCGACCAGCACGAGCAGGCGTCGTCTGCGTCTCACGGCGGATCTTGCGAGGTTCGCTGCTGTCATACAGACACCCTCCCAGGTGAGCGAAGCATGACCCGATGGTCATAAGAGGTGAACAGAGCGTGACCCAGGCAGGTCACAAGCCGACCCATGTAGACCATGAACCGGCGTCCCGGCGGCCACTTCCGAGGCCACCCAACGTGCGCGGACGCTAGGACGGTGTCCCGCCGGCCGGGGCAGGGAGGTGTGGGGTGTCATGCCTAGCGCACTCCCGACCGTTCGGTCGACACGCTGGGCGCACGCCGACGTGACAGCCCGGCAGCCCGGGAACTATATCCCCGGGCGCTCGGTCGAGACCCCCGCGGAACGGGTCGCGGACGGCGGATACCGTCGCGGCGACCGCAGCGGCGCCGCCCCGGAGCGCGCCACGCACGATCTTCGAGCGACCACGCCCGACGCGGCCAGGGTTGCGCCCCAGACAGCACAGTTCCTCCTGCGAGAGGTCACCGTCGATGCCGCACCGTCTCCCTGCCGTGGTACTGGCCGTCGCGCTCCTGCTCGCGGGGTGCAGCGCCGCCGCGGAGGAAGAGCCCGAGTCGGCGGCGCCGGCCAGCTCGGAGGAGGTCAGCACCTCCCGGATGGTGCAACCGGGCGCGCCGGGTGAGGCTTCCCGCGAGCTCAGCGAGGAGGAGATCGCCGAGCTCGATCTCGACGTGGAGCACACCGAAGCCGACGTGGCGTTCATGCAGGACATGATGGCTCACCACGTCCAAGCGCTGCGGATGACGCGCCTGGTCGACGATCGCACCAGCCGTGAGGACGTCCCGTTGTTCGCGGAACGGATCGACCTCGCCCAAGAGGAGGAGATCGACCTGATCCGCAACTGGTTGGAAGCTCGTGACGAGGAGGTGCCGAGCTTGCTTGGAGACCACGCTCACGGAGGCCACGGGGACGACGACGGCGAACCCATGCCGGGCATGCTCACCGAGGAGGAATTCGAACAGCTCGAAGCGGCCGAGGGCGAGGAGTTCGACCGGCTGTTCCTTCAGGCGATGATCTATCACCATGACGGCGCGATCCAGATGGTCCATGAGCTCTACGCCGCGGATGGCGGCGTCGAACCCGAGCTGCGCACCTTCGCGAACCACGTGGCCTCCGATCAGGAGATCGAGATCGGCCGCGCGCAGGAGATGCTCGCCGATATCGACGAGGGACGTTCGAACGCGTCGTGACCGGGCCACCCATCACCGCGGGTAGCGTGCGCGCTCCACTGCCGATCGGACGCGCGACGTGTACGAGGTGCGACCCTCCCCCCGCGGTGGTCGCGGGCTGTTCGCCACCAAGCGGATCCGCCGCGACGCTCTGCTGATGGACGCGCCGCTGCTGCTGATCCCGGGGGAGCAACGCGCGGGGCTGCAGGCCACGATCGTCGACGACTACGTCTACGAGTGGGACCCTGACGGCACGGCCGCCCTGGTGCTCGGCGTCTCCTCGATGTGCAACCACTCCGAGCAGCCGAATGCCTACCTGTGGCTGGTTCCGGACACGGAGTCGGCCGAACTCTGGTCGCTGCGCCCGATCACGAAGGACGAGGAGATCACCGTCTCCTACCGGGCCGAGGGTGAGAACACCCCCTTGTGGTTCGACGTGATCGAGGCGGACTGACGGTGCTTCGGCCGTAGCGGCGACGCCGGCCGAGCGGCGGGGCGTGGTTCACTCGTGGCACATGCCGGTACCTGAGGTACGGCGTCCCAGCCAGGAGCCGCAACGGTGAGCCCACCCGACGGAGCCGATCCCGACCGCACCCGCCGGGTCGGTGGCGACGGCCACGACCCCGACGCCACCCGCCAGGCCGATGGGTACGGCCACGACCCCGACGCCACCCGCCAGGTCGGTGGGTACGGCGACGATCCGGACGCGACGCGACGGGTGCCTCCGGGCGGGGACCCGGACGCGACCCGGCGGGTCGGGCCCGACGAGGACGCGACGCAGGCGCTGCCACCGGACGGCGCGCGGGAGGACGAGGCCTGGGAGGGCACGGCGATCCAACGCCCACGGGCCCCCGAGGACGAGTTCGATCCGGAGGTCGACGAGGAGCCCGAGGAGGCACCCCGGCGCGGCCGGGACGCGTTGTTCGGGATCGGCGGGCTGGTCGCCGGCATCGTCCTCACGCTCGTGATCGTGGCGCTCGGCACGGGGGGCGACGACGAGGTGGCCGCCGACACCGGCGAGGCCGACGAGACGATCGAGGCCCTCGAGGCGGACGTCGAGGAACGCGACGCGCGCATCGAGGACCTCGAGGCGCAGCTCCAGGAAGCCGAGGCCGCCGCTGGCGAGCGCGACGAGGACCTCGAGGCGCAGCGACAGGCGCTCGACGAGCGGGCGGAGGGCCTCGATCAGCGCAGCGAACAGCTCGACCAGCGCGAGTCGAGCCTCGACGACCGTGAGGCCTCCCTCGACGACCGCGAGGCGCAGCTCGCGGAGCGCGAGGCCGAAGCCGACGTCGACCCGCCCACCACCGACGACCCGGCGGACGAGCCGACCGACGAGCCCGGCGACGGACCGGTCGACGTCCCCGACGACGTCATCGAGGACGCGGAGACGATCGTCGAACAGGTGCTCGACCGCATCCGGGAGCTGTTCGGCGCCGACTGATCCGGCCCCGCCTTCCGTGTGGTCTCAGGCCTCGGACGCTCGCACGTCGTCGATCCAGGCATCGTGCTCGAGCAGCGTGGCGTCCAAGAACTCGGCACGGCTCTCGGTGCCGTCCTGGTCGAAGCGGTACGCCGGCGGGTCGTAGCCGGTGGAGCGGTACGGCTGGGCCCCGGGGTCGACGTAGAGCCGGGCGGCACGGGGCAGCGAGCCGACCTTGTGTCGGATGCGACGCCACCGCGCCTGGCCGGCGAAGACGTCGGCGCCCGAGGTGATCTGCGCCGGCACCGGCTCACCGGGACGGCCCGTGATCAACAGCACCACACCGATCAGCACGACGCCTCCGGCCAGCAACGTCCGGGGCTCGATCGCCTCGCCGAGGAGCAGCCAGCCGAGGGTGACCGCGACCACCGGGTTGATGTAGGCGTGGGTGCCGACCAGCGACGTGCTGGCGTTGCGCAACAGCCAGCTGTAGGCGGTGTAGGCCACCAGGGACCCGGCCACGACGAGGTAGGCGAACGCGAACCAGGCCTGCGGTGCG
>SKTG01000444.1 GCA_007118045.1 Nitriliruptoraceae bacterium | reverse complement strand
CGGCCAACCGGGTGCCGTCGGGGTCCCAGGCGACATCGGTCACGTCCCCGTCCACGGCGTACTCGAAGACCCTCGCACCCGTTCGCGGGTCCGAGGCGAGGACGGTCGTACCGCCGGCGGTGGCGATCCGGCCGTTGCCGGGCGCCACGGCGATCGCGTTGACGGTGCCGTCGTGGGGTCCGACGGAGTGCAGCTGCTCGCCACTGACGAGGTCCCACATCGTGGCAGCGCCGGCCCGGTCGCTGCTCGCCACCAACCGCCCGCCATCGTGGGAGAACGCGGTGACGTTCCATGCCACGGGCTCGGCGGGGAACGTGCCCCACTCCCCGTCCCCGCGGGCGCCGACGTTCCAGACCTGGACGGCGGTCACCATCGCGTCCCCGACCATCACCCGTTCGCCGTCGGGTGAGAACGCCACCCCGAGGACCCCGTGGCGGTCGCGAGTGGACAGCGAGGTCGCCTCGCGGCCTCCTTCGGCGTTGATGTCCCACACCTTGGCGGTCCCGTCGGCGCTGCCGGTCACCAGGCGGGTGGAGTCCGGGCTCCAGGCGACGCCGTTGATGCCATCGCGGTGCCCGTAGAGCCTGAACCGCGGTTCCAGGGTGCTCGCGTCCCAGATGCGCACCGTCGCGTCGGTGCTGGCGGTCGCGAGCCAGGTCCCGTCTGGGCTCCACGCGACCGAAGTGACCTGCTCGTGGTCCAGCACCGCCTGCTCCTGGCCGCTCTCGACACCGTAGAGGTGCACCGCCGACTCGAAGGCCGAGATGGCGATCACGCTGCCGTCCGGGTCGAACGCGGTCGCGAACGGGTAGGCGAGCGCGTCGAGTTCCCGGATCGGATCGCCCGTCGCGGCGTCGATCAGGCGTACCACCTGCTCGACGGACCAGGTCGCCGCCACCACCTCGCCGTCCGGGCTCCAGGCGGGCCGCCACACCTCCTCCTCGCCCTCCAAGGACCACAGCTGTTCGCCCGTCGCGGTGTCCCATGCTCGCGCGGCGCCGTCGTCACCGGCCGAGACGAGCTTGGAGCCGTCTGCGCTGAAGGCGACGTCGTTGACGTCGACGTCGTGGCCGTGCCACGAGCGGACCGAGGCACCCGTCGTGGCATCGCGGATGTCGATCACTCCCGAGTCCTCCGGCCCCTCCGTCACGAACACCTCGTCCTCCGGGCTCCAGTCCAGCTCACCTCCGATCTCGGGCACGTGGAGCACGATCCGTGACCTGCCCACGGCGCGGTGCAACGCCTCCTCCGCCTCCGGGAGCACGCCGACCTCGGCCGCGCGGCTGCGCTCGACCGCCTCGAGCGACAGGAGGATGCTGAGCTCGGGGTCGACCTCCAGGTTGGCCACGGCTGAGGCCGCCAGCTCCCGCACCGTCGCGATCAGCGCCTCCTCGTGGGCACGGTCCCACTGCACGAAGCCGAACACCGACAGTCCGCTCGCGACGAGCGTGGCGACGAGCAGGACCGCCACCAGAGAGCGCAGGCGTCGGTAGGAGAGGCGTTCGACGGCCTGCTCCCTCGCGCGGCGTGCGTCCTCTTCCGCTCGATGACGTTCACGTTCTGCGATCGAGCTGTCGACGAGGTCGCGTTCTTCCGCGCTGACGGCCAACCCCGACCTGGCACGCCACGCCTCGACCTGTTCCAGACGGGCACCCGAGAGCAGGTACGACGGTTCGCGGTCCGCGGCGATCCAGTCACGCGCGGCCGCGGCGAGACGGCGCTCGGTGCTCAGGTCCTCGCGGGCGACGGCGATCCAGATCCGCAGCCGGCCCCACTCCCACAGCAGGGATTCGTGGGCGACCTCGACCGTCGACTCGCGCGTGCTCGGATCACGGTCGAACGACAGCAGCCGGGCGGCCCCGAACGTCTCGATCGCGGACGCCAGCTCGTCGCGATCGGCCTCCAGCGAGTCCAACTCCGTGCGCGATGCACGCCGACCGGTGTACTCGCCGGTCTCGCCGAGGTTGACCAGTCGCAGGAACAGCTGGCGGGCCGCCTCACGACCAGCGTCCGGGAGGGCGTCGAAGACCTCCTCCGCGTGTCGGGCCAGCGCGCCGGCGACCCCCCCGATCTGGTCGTAGGACGCTCGGGTGAGCACACCGCTCCGTTGCCGCTCGAACAGCAGCGTCAGCGCGTACTGCAGCAGTGGCAGCGCGCCCGGCTGGTCGGTGACGTCGGAGACGATCCCGGAGAGCAGGTCGGCCTCGACCTCCACCCCCACCCGCTCGGCCGGAGCCCGAACGGCCCGTTCGAGCTCCTCGACGGTCAGCGGTACGACCACCTCGGTCCGGGTCCTCAGCAGCTCGGCCAGCTCGCCGTAACGCAAGGGACGGTCGTAGAGGTCGGCGCGCAAGGTGATGACCACCCGCACACGGCTGCTGGGCGTGGTCACCGCCCGGACGAGGATGGTGACGAACCTCTGGCGACGGATCTCGTCGTCCACGAGAGTGAACAGCTCCTCGAACTGGTCGATCACGAGCAGCAGCTGGCCGGTGCGCTCCGGCAGCACGTCCTCGGCGACCTCGACCAGAGCGTCCGGGTCGTCCTCCAGGCGGGACGCGATCGAGGAGGGCGGATCGACCGCCACCCGTACCAGTGCTGCCTCGAGCTCGCGGAAGGGGTCGGACCCGGGCGACATCTGCACCACGAACCACCGGTCGGAGCCGGGAAGGGCTCCAGCCCGCAGGGCGGGGACGAGGCCGGCGCGGACCACCGAGGACTTGCCGCTGCCCGAGGGGCCAACCACGGCGAGCAACCGGCCCGTGGGTCCGTCGTCCCGGAGGTAGGTCACCAGCCGGCTGACGAGCGCCTCGCGTCCGAAGAAGTCCAGCGCGTCCGCCTCGGAGAAGGCTCGCAGCCCCTTGTAGGGGTTGGGGCGCAGCGTCGGGGTCTGGGGCTGGGTGGCTGCGGGTCCCACCGGCGTGCCTGCTGGTGCCTGGTGGTGCATGGCTGCCAGCACCGCGCCGGCGTCCGCGTAGCGACGCTCGCGCTCCAGCGCGGTCGAGCGCTCGATCACCTCCCGCCAGTGGCCGGGCACCGCGACGACCAAGTCGGCCAGCAGCATCCCGAGCGAGTACACGTCATCGGCGATGTCGGGCACGTCGGCCGGGCCGAGGCCTGGCGCGCGGTACCGGGGGTCCCCCTGCGGTTTCGGCCTCTGCTCGCCGTCCACCTCCCGAGCGATGCCGAACCCGGCCAGGAACGCGTTGCCGGCCTCGTCGAGCAGCACCTGCGCGGGCTCCACCCGCCGGTGCACGACACCCTGCATGTGGGCGGCCGCGAGTGCCTCGGTGACCTGTTCGCCGATCCGGTGCGCCGCGTCGGGCTCCGGTCGGCCGTCCCGCGCGAGCGCATCCTTGAGGCTGCCTCCACGCAGGAACCGCGTGACGAGGTAGGCGCCGTTCGGCTCGCGCCAGTAGTCGTAGAGCGGCAGTACGTGTGGGTGCTCGAGGCGTGCGACGGCCTGCGCTTCCGTGTCGAACCGTCTGATGAACTCGGCTTCGTTCGCCAGGTCCGCGGAGATCACCTCGATCGCCACCTCGCGACCGAGGTGTGGCTGGATCGCTCGGTGGACCACCCCCGCACTGCCGACCCCGATCCGTTCGAGGAGGCGGTAGCCCCGCAAGGCGCGCGTCGGGACCTGGAGCGCTCGGTCCCGGTGGAGGATCTGCTCGTGGAGGCGCTGCAACTCCGGGGACGGATCGATCCCCAGCTCCTCGGCCAGGACCCTGCGCGCTCGTTCGAACGCGGCGAGCGCCTCTCCCGGGCGGTCGGCCCGGTACAGGGCGAGCATCAGCTGGGCCCACAGTCGCTCCCGGAGCGGGTGAGCGGACGTGAGCAGCTCGAGTTCCCCGACGAGCTGTGTCTGGCGACCCAGCGCCAGCTCCGCGCTGATCCGGTCCTCCTCGATGGAGATCCGCAGTTCCTCGAGGCGGGTGATCTCCGGTTGCAAGGATGGTTCGTCGGCGAGGTCGGCGAACGGCAAGCCGTTCCAGAGCCCGAGCGCGGTCCTGAGCGTGCGGACCGCCCCCTCG
>SKTG01000167.1 GCA_007118045.1 Nitriliruptoraceae bacterium | reverse complement strand
GTCGGGTCGTCGCCGCCGGGGCCGTCGGCCGGCGACGCGTCCACGTCTGTGCCCGCGTCACCGTCGACCGCGTCCGGGTCGCGCGGTCCGAGCCGTTCGCTCTGCTGAGACTCCACCGTCCCCCCTAGGACGCCAGGTCCGTCCGCGCGGTCACCCGTACGGTCACGAGGTCCTCGAGGGCCGCGACGCGATGCGCCACGAGGGTCGGGGCTCCACGTTCCAGCTCGACCACCAGCTCGGTCTCGTCCTCCGTCACGGCCGTCACCGCGGCCTCGTCGAGCGCGGCCTCTCGGCGTGCTCGTTCGGTCGCCTGGGCCAGGGACCGTGTCGCACGGTATTCCTCGGAAGCGCTCCGTGCGACCTGGCGACCCGTGTCGTCGAGGGCGAAGGTGGTCACGGCGACCGCGAGCGCGTCGTAGACGAGCACCCCGACGATCGTGAACACGACCGCGAGGCGCAGCAGCCAGCCGGTGATGATGCCGCCGAGCTGGCCGGGGTCACCCGTCGTCGCCCTCACGCGTCGCCTCCTGAGGTCCGCACGCTCCGTCGGCGCCGACGGATCCCTCGTCGCCCGTGCCCCGCGCGGTCCGCGCGCCCCGGTGTGTCCGAGCGTGTTCGGATCACTCCGTAGGGTTCCACATCGTGGCCGTTCCCGCTTCAGCCCCGCTCGCCCCGCGCTCGGGACGGACCGGCGTGGGTCAGCCGTCCGGGCCTCCGCGATCCACCAGTCGCAGCGGTGGACCGGGCTCCGCGGCGGTGGCGATCTCGTCCTCGGCGCGCGGGCCGCTGTCGTCCTCCGTGGAGGTGTCGGTGGCACGGTTGCGGCGCAGGATGCCGGCCAGCAGCAGCCCGAGCACCACGAGCGCGATGGTCCCGAGCGCCGGCGTGGAGATCGCGGTCGAGCGCACGGCGATCGTCGAGCGGACCAGCTCATGGCCGCCGGAGGGGTCGGTGACGCGCACGGTCACGGGGAACGAACCCGTGGACTGCGCCCGGGTCGGGAAGGTCACGGTCCGGCTGGCGTCCTCCTCCAGCAGCAGCCGCTCGGCGGTACGGCCCTCGGGCCACTGCAGCGTGCCGGGCGAGTCGAGCACCACGTCGACCAGGATCGGATCGCCGCTGGTGCGTTGCAGGGTGACCGGGATCTGGCCCGTGTCCGAGGTCAGCGTGACGCCGCCGCTGACCACCTCGACCTCGCCGAACGTCTCCTCGATGGTGCGTTCGACGGAGGCGACCAGGGCCTCACCGTCCGTGCCGCTCGGCCCCAGGTCCCAGCTCGAGGTCGCGCGCAGCAGGTCGTCGCGCAGCTCGGCCACCGAGCGGTCGTCCAGGCGGTCGCTCTCATCGGGGCGGGAGGCCGCCGCGGCGGCGAGGTCGCGCGAGACCGCGCCCAGACGTTCGACGAACCCGGGCGGCAGCTCCCGCTCCGTCGGGGTCGCCAGCTCCACGACGCCCGGTGCGCTCCGGGCGGTGGCCGCCAGCTCGTGGGCCGAGACCAGCTGCAGCCAGGGCGCGGCGGCGAGACCGTCGACCAGCCGCGTGGCGGCGCCGGCCGGCGGGTCCCAACCCGGCGGGGGCAGGATCACCAGCCCGCGGCCGGACCGGTCGGGGGCCTCGAGGTAGGCCATCGCCGTGTCGACCAGCGGTCGCTGTGCGGCGACGACCGCGCCCGCCTCGTGATCGAGCTCGGCGAGCGAACGCTCGAGGGTGGGGTCGGCGACGAGCACGGTGAGCAGGCGACCGGAGGGAGCCCGGACCTGATGGACCGGGGAGGAGACCGGATCCTCGGCCATGGTCACCGGTCGGACGGCGTCCGAGGGCGCCAGCAGCTGATCACCCGGCAGCAGGTCGAGCGCCTCCGCTTCCAGGCGGCCCTGCAACAGGTGCGTGGTCAGGTCCACGTCGGTCCCCAGCTGTAGCTGGACGCGGCGGCGACCGTCCGCGGCCGCGAGCGCGGCCAGGTCGCGCAGCTCCTGGTCGCCCTCCAGCAGGACGCCGAGGTCGCTGTCCGCGTACGTCGAGGTCACGGGCGCCGTCGGCAGCGACGAGGCCAGGCCGCGTACGCGCTCGAGCGCGTCGGCCGCCACCGCCGGACCGCTGCTGCTCGCCGGGACCCGGCGTGCGAGCAGTTCGCCGTTCGGCTGGCGTTCGAGCGAGGTGTAGCCGTCGCTGCGGTCGCCGAGGTCCTCGAGGAGGTGAGCGGCCGGCGCCAGGGTGAACTCCTCCGATCCGTGCCGTTCGAGCCCGGCCAGCAGCACGTCGAGGCGGCCGCCGGGACGCAGGTCGCCGTCGACGCCGGAGGCGTACGCACCCTCGACGCTGCGCCAGGGGACCCCGTCCAGGCGCCACACCGCCGTGGTCGCGAGCCGCTCCGTCGGCAGCTCCTCGAGCCAGACCACCGCGGTGACGACCTCGGCGAGCAGCTCCGATCCGCGGGTGACCGCGACGCGAAGAGGGTGCACCCCACCCGGCGCGTCGGCCCACGCGACCTCGTCGGTCGCCATGACGTCCTCCGCGCCGCGCAGCTCCCCGGGTGCGAGCGTTCCACCGCCGAGCTCGTCACGGTGGACGTGCAGCGGCTGTCCGAGCGGCTCGCCGTCGAGGGCGTCACGGAGCTCGTCGCGGTCCTGGACGGCCGGATGGACCTCCGTGACGAGTTCGAGCTCATCGAGCGGAGCCTCGCCGAGGTTCTCGACGAGCAGGCGTACCTCCAGGTCCTCGGCGATCGGGAGGTCGTCGGTCGGGGCATCGGGTGGGGGACGCACGCTGCCCGGGCCGAGCACGCCCGTGAGCTCGCTCACGGTCAGCAGCACCGGTGGCTCGTCGGTGGGTACCTGAGCGCTCGCCGGACCGGTCGAGCCGAGCCAGCCGCCGACCGATAGCACCGCGGCGAGGGCCGCAACGGTGTGCGTACGCGGTGGCCGGCCGCGGCGCGACGGCGCGGCGGAGCCCCGCCCGCGACGCCGACGGGCGTCGTCGGGGTCCTGCGTCACCGCTCGACCCCGACGTCGAGGCGACGGGGCGGCTGGACCAGGGTCGGTTCAGCGAGCCGGGCGGCCTCGACGAGCTTGCGTTCGTTGCGGTGCGCGAGGCGCACGACCGCCACCTCGGCGGGGACCCACTCGACGTGCTCGGCCTCGTCGTCCCGCTCGCCAGCCGGTTCCCCGTCCCACCACATGAAGTAGTAGTGGACGAACTTGTGGTAGCGGACCTGGTCCGGGCGCCACACGAACCAGTAGTCGATCGTGCCGAGCAGGTGGTCGATCAGGCCGCTGTAGCCGGTCTCCTCGCGGACCTCGCGCAGGGCCGCCTGCTCGTGGGTCTCGCCCGCCTCGATACCGCCCTTGGGCAGGGTCCACTGCGGGGTGCCAGCCGCGTTGCGCCGGGCGATGAGCAGGACCCAGCGGCGGTCGTCCGGCCGGTCGTCACAGACGACGCCACCGGAGGAGGTGGCGCGTCGGGTGGGGTACCTGGCCATGGACGGAGGGTAGCGACCACGGGTCCCGCCGGGCGGGGGGTAACCGGCTCGCCCGGGTCGGGCATCAGGCTCGCCCGGAGCGAGCATCAGTAGCCTCTCCCACGGCACGACGCGGGGTCGGGTGGGGGCGGACCCGGCGCCACGTGTGCCCGCCCGCGACCCGGAGACGCGCACGAGGAGCCAGCCATGCGAGCGGTCGTCCAGCGCGTCACGGAAGCCTCGGTCACCTCGGCGGCGGCGCCCTCCGAGGCGGCGGAGGTCACCGGCAGCATCGGCCGAGGGGTGGTCGCACTGGTCGGTGCCACGCACGACGACTCGACCGACGCCGCGCGTCGGCTCGCGGACAAGCTCTGGCGCCTGCGGTTGTTCGAGGACGCCGACGGCGTGGCCAACCTCAGCTGCGAGCAGCTCGGGGCCGAGGTGCTGGTGGTGAGCCAGTTCACCCTGTACGCGGACACCCGCAAGGGGCGACGGCCCTCCTTCGTCGCCGCGGCACGTCCCGAGGTCGCCGAGCCGCTGGTGACGGCGGTCGTCGAGCGGCTGCGCGAGCTCGGCGC
>SKTG01000278.1 GCA_007118045.1 Nitriliruptoraceae bacterium | reverse complement strand
GCCACGGCCCTGGCCGGCGGGGTCGCGGCCGCCGAGGCGCTGCGCCTGACGGCGGACGAGCTCACGGAGCTGGCGCCGAGGCTGCGGCGGCTGGCGTTCGGGCTCGAGCTCGGCATGGACGCGGAGGCGTTCCACGGCGATGACCCCGTCGGCCGGCTCGGCGCGATCATGGCGACGGCGCAGGACTCCGGGGCCCCGGTCGCCCCGACCCTGCGGCACCTGGCGCGCGAGTTGCGCGCCGACGACCTCGCACGGGTGCTGGCGGCCGCAGAGCGGCTCCCCGCGCAACTGACCTTCCCCACCGCGCTGTGCCTGCTGCCGGCCACGGTGCTGCTGATCGGCGCGCCGATCGTGCACGCCGGGCTCACGGCTGCGGGCACCTGACACGAGAGGAAGCACCATGCTCGAACCGATCACCCGTCCGACGGGGACCGCCTCCGACGAGGAGGGCTCCCTCGTCACCGAGTACGGCCTGCTGGCCGTCGTGGCCGCCACGGTGGCCGGGGTCGTGATCCAGTGGGCCAGCGGTGGCGCGTTGGTGACGTTGTTCAACGCGCTGCTGCAGCGGGCGCGCGACGTGGTCGGCGCGTGAGCCGACGCACCGGTGAGCGGGGCATGCTCAGCCTGGAGGCGGTGCTCCTGCTCCCGGTGCTCGCCCTGGTCGTGGTGGGTCTCTGGGAGGTCGGTGGCCTCCTCCGGGACGTGCTCCTGACCCACGAGGCCGCCAGGGCCGGGGTCAGGGCCGCGGCCACCAGCTCGGGCACGCAGCAGCCCGCGAGGGCGGCACGTGCCGCGGCCCCCGAGCTGAACCTGCAGGTGACCACCTCGCCGAGCCACCGCAGCGACGGTGACCTCGTCGAGGTGGAGGTCGAGACCACGCGCACGATCGGGCCCGTCACCCACCGGGTGCGGGCGAGCGCGGTCGCCCGGGTCGAACCCGCCGTCGGTGCCAGGCAGGGCCTGCCCGGGGCATCGACCGCGCCCGGGGCGACCGCGCCCGGGGCGTCGACCGCGCCCGGGCTGGGCGGTGGACCGTGAGGCGAAGCGGACGGTGCGGCGACGACACCGGCCGCCCCGGACAGTCGGGCGCGGCGACCCTGCTGCTGCCGATGATCCTCTGGGTCACGACGCTGCTGGCGATCGTGGCGATCGACGTCGGCGGTTACCTCGTCGCGGCGGCACGTGCGCAGTCGTTGGCCGACGCCGCGGCGCTGGCCGCGGTGAGTGCCGACGCCACGGTCCCGCGGAGCCGCAGCCCGGTGGCCGAGGCCGATCGCGTGGCTCGTGCCGGCGACGGCCTGCTCGAGACCTGCAGCTGCCACGCCGGCGCGGAACGGGCGGTGGTCAGCGTGAGCGTGTCCGCCCCCGGCCTGGTGATCCCGACCCTCGGGGCCTCCCGCGTCACCGCGGACGCGGCGGCCACCCTCGCACCTCCCGCCGACGACGGCTCGCGTCCCCGCTCCGATCGGCCGCTACTCGATGCGGTCGTCGGGGCTCGGGGGTGGGGATGACGCGGGAGGCTGCTGCGGCGGCGGTGACCTGCGCGTGGCCACGCGGATCACCACGATCGCGCCGACGACGACGGCGGCCACGAGCAGGCCCGCGACCACCGCCAGAACCGCCAGTTCGGGAAGCCCGACCATCTCCCGAGGTCTCCACGTTCGTCCCGACGCAGCGTAGCCGACGCCGGCGATCTACCGGGAGCCATCCTGCGAGGCGATCTCCTCGGCGACGTCGCGGAGCTTGACGTTGCGTTGCTGGGACGTGTGCCGCAGCACGTCGAAGGCACGGGTGGCGTCCACGCCGCGGTCGGCCATGATGATGCCCTTCGCGCGCTCGATGAGGCCACGCGATTCCAGCGCCCGCTGCAGGTTCTCGGCCAGCTCGTGCTGGGCCCGCAGGTTGGAGGCGTTGAGGATGTAGCCGGCCGCCATCGCCGCCACGATCTCGCACGCCTCGAGGTCGGCGCCGGTCCAGCGGCTCGGGTCCGACCGGTAGACGTTGAGGACCCCGATCGTCTGGCCCCAGGCGTTGAGCGGCACGCCGACCACCGAGAGGAGACCGAGCTCGACCGCACGCTCGGAGTAGCCGGGCCAGCGGCCGCTGTTGGCCAGGTCCTCGGCCACCACCCGTTCGTTGGTCTCGAACGCCTCGGTGCACGGGCCGGTCTGCTCGTCGTGCTGCATCTGCTCGGCTCGCGTGATCAGCTCGCTGGAGGCGGCGGCGAAGCAGAGCCGACCATGAGCCCTCTGGTCCTGCAGCATGATGCCCGCTCCTGCGGCGTGCAGGGCGACGGTCGCGTGGTCGGTCAGCCGTTGGAGGAGTGCGTCGAGGTCGAACGGGTTCGCCACGGCTCGGCTGAACTCGCGGATGGCCTCGATGAGACGCTCGGGCACGGCACGGCCTCGGATGGGCGAAGACCTCGAGCCCCAAGGCCATCTCCCACCCTACTGCACGTCGTTCTCGCCCGGCGCTCGTTCGAGGAGCAGGCCGAGCACGCTCAGCGCGCCGGCCTTGTCGAGCGGGTCGTTGCCGTTGCCGCACTTCGGGCTCTGCACGCACGAGGGGCAGCCGGTCCGGCAGTGGCAGGAGGCCACGGTGGCGCGGGTGGCCGCGAGATGCTCCGGCAGGCGCTGGTAGGACCGCTCCGCGAGCCCGGCCCCGCCGGGGACACCGTCGTAGACGAACACCGTCGGCCGGTCGGTGTCCGGATGCAACGCCGTCGACAACCCGCCGATGTCCCAGCGGTCGCAGAGCGCGAGCAGCGGCAGCATCGCGATGGCCGCGTGCTCGGCAGCGTGCAACGAGCCGGGGACGCGCCGGGGGGCGATACCCGCCGCATCGAGCACGCCCTCCGGGATCGCGTACCAGACGGCACGGGTCCGCAGGTGCAGCGGGGGGAGGTCGAGGTCGACGCGCTCGATCACCTCCGAGCTGCCGAGCCGCAGCACCTCGTAGCCGGTGACCTGCGTGGTCACCTCGACGCGGCCGTAGGCGATCGCGACCTCGCCCCACCGGCTGCCGACCGTCGCCTCGAGCACGCGGACGTCGGTGTCGGATCGCGGCCTGGTGGTCACGCCGGGCGAGCCGGCGTCCTCGGCGAGGGCGAGGTGCCGGGACAGGTCGAGCTCCCGGATGCGGAGCTGACGTCCCTGGTGGAGGTAGATCGCGCCGGTGTGGACCTGACGATGCGCCCGTGCCTCGTCCACGTCGCCGACGACCGAGCCCGTGTCCGCGTCGACGATGCGGACGGGGGTCCCGCCGGCGGACCGCAGGTTCACCGCGGCCGACGCGCGCCGGCGCGAGGTCCAGTAGTGCCGCCCACCCCGGGCGCGCAGCGTTCCGGCCTCGACGTCGGCGGCCAGCAGCGGTGGTGCCCCGTCCCCGAACCACCGCAGCGCCTCGTCATCGGTCAACGGGAGCTCCTGGCAGGCGCAGCGCAGGTGGGGCGCCAGCACGTAGGGGTTCGCGGCGTCGACGATGGCGTCCTCGGGCGCGCGGCCGATCAGCTCGTCGGGATGGGTGACCAGGTAGTGGTCCAGCGGATCCTCCTGCGCCACGAGCAGTCCCGCCGCCGCTCCGCCGGCGCGACCGGCGCGACCGAGCCGCTGCCAGAAGGAGGCCGCGGTCCCCGGCCACCCGGCCAGCAGCACCGCGTCGAGGCCGCTGACGTCGATGCCGAGCTCCAGGGCCTCCGTCGCGACGACGCCCAGCAACGCGCCGTTGCGCAACCGCTCCTCGAGGTCCCGTCGCTCCTCCGGGAGGTAGCCGGCCCGGTAGGCCGCGACCCGGTCGGCCAACGCCCCGCCCCCGTCGTCGGCCGCCTCGCCCAGACGCTCCTTCGCGGTGAGCGCCACGACCTCGGCGCCCTTGCGGCTGCGCGTGAACACGAGGGTCTGCACGCCGGCGGCCACGAAGGAGGCGAGCACGTCGGCGGTCTCGCGCAGCAGCGAGCGGCGCGACCGCCCGTCCTCCTCCAGCGGCGGCAGCCACAGCCCGAGGTCGAGCGGCCCGCGGGGCGACCCATCGGCGATCACCTCGCCGACGTCCAGGCCGGTCAGCGCGGCCGCGTGCTCACCCGGGTTGCCGACCGTCGCCGAGGCCAGCAGGAACGTCGGGTCGGCGCCGTAGCGCTCGGCCACCCGCCGCAGCCGGCGCAGCACCAGCGCCACGTGGCTGCCGAACACGCCCCGCGCCACGTGCGATTCGTCCACGATCACCACGCTGAGGCGGTGCAGCAGGTCGGCCCAGTGCTTGTGGTCGCCGAGCAGCGAGGCGTGCAGCAGGTCGGGGTTGGTCAGCAGCCAGTTGGCGGTGCGGCGGATCGCGTCACGCTCGGGCAGCGGGGTGTCGCCGTCGATGACGGCGGCACGCACCTGCGGCAGCTTGAAGCCGCGGACGGCGCGCAGCTGGTCACGCGCGAGCGCCTTCGTCGGCGCCAGGTAGAGCGCTACCGACCGGTCGTCCTCCAGCAGCCGCTCGATCGTCGGCAGCTGGTAGGCGAGGCTCTTGCCGGAGGCCGTCCCCGTCGCCACGACGAGGTGCTCGCCGGCCCGCGCCCGTTCGAGGACCTCCGCCTGGTGGGTCCACAGCTCCGTGATCCCGGCCAGCTCGAGCCGGGCACGCAGCGCCGGCGGCAGATCGTCCGGCAGTGGCACGGCGCTGGCCCGACGGGCAGGGAGCCGCTCGAGGTGGACCAGCCGCTCGTGCGTGCCGTGGTCGTGCTCGCCATCGCCGCGGGCCAACAGCTCCAGCACGTCCCGCGGGTCCGTGGTCGCGCTCCTGGTCCGACACCGGCTCGGCACGGTAGCGCCGGGTGGGTAGCGTCCCCGGCGGCGGATGCAGGAGGGCCGGTGGAACTGCTCGACATCGTGGTGGACGAACGCGCCGGCTGGAGCGTGCTCGAACTGGTCGGACAGCTCGACGTCGCCACCGCACCCGAGCTGCGACAGGCCCTGCAGGAGGCCCAGTACGGCGGCGGGGCAAGGGTGGTCGTCGACCTGACACGCGTCGAGTTCCTCGACTCGTTCGGGCTCGGCGTGCTCGTCGGTGGCCTCAAACGAGCCCGGCTCCAGGGCGGACGGTTCGTGCTGGCAGGCGCCGGTCCGCGGGTCCAGCGCATCTTCGAGGTCACCGGCCTCGACTCGAGCTTCCGACAGGTCGCCCACGTCGAGGAACTCGGGTCCTCGTGACCACTGGCGCGTCCGATCAGGCAGGCCCGGCTTCACCGGTCGCACTAGGCTCGACGGGAGGAGGGAGACGCTTGGAGCTCGACGAGCGCACGCTGCGCAGCATCGCTGCCTACGACGAGCACGCCCGCTCCTACCAGGAGTCGCTGCGGCTGCGCCGGCCGGTCGCCGACGTCCGACGGTTCGCCGACCTGGCCACGCGCGGCGACCTCGTGCTCGACGCCGGCTGCGGCCCGGCCAACGACCTGCGCCTGCTACGGGACGCCGGCGTGCACCCCGTGGGGGTCGATCTCTCCCTCGGCGCCCTGCAGGAGGCGAGGATGCTGCTGCCCCGCCACCCGTTGGTGCGGGCGCCGCTGCACGACCTGCCCTTCCGCGAGCGTTCGTTCGGTGGCCTGTGGCTCTCGGGCTCGTTCACCCACCTGCCCCGGGCGGACTGGCGTCGGACGTTCGCGGCCCTGCTGCAGCTGCTCGATACCGGCCCCGTCTACGTCTCCGCGCTGCGCGGCGACCGTGACCTCGCGGAGGTCGACGATCCCGTCCTGGGTCCCGTCCACGTCTCCGAGGTGGCGGAGCAGGAGCTGGAGGCGCTGCTGGCCTCGCACGGCGTGCGGGACCTGAGCGTCGAGGTACGACCGGACCCGATCGTCGATCGGCGTCGGCTCTGGGTCGTCGCGCTCGGCACCTACCGCCGCTGACGCCCACCGAGGACACGCTCAGAAGCCGTGGTCGTGGATGCGTTCGAGGAGCGGCCCCGCCGCGATGTGCAGCGGACGGATCGTGAGCGCGGCACCCGCCTCCTCCAGCCGCGCCGCCTCGTGGCGATCGTCGGCGGCCACCGCCACCCGTCCCTCGAAGCCGTAGCGGCGGAGAGCGTCGAGCAGCTGCAGGTTGGTTTCCACCCCGCGGACCGTGCTGATGATCCACCGGGTCCGCTGCAGGGGCAGCTGCTCGGGTAGGTCGGGGTCCTCCGCGTCACCGAACAGCACCGGGACGTCCCACTCCGGCGAGCGAACGCTGCGCGGGTCGAAGTCGACCCCGATCACCGCGTCACCGCGTTCGGCGAGCTCCTCGAGCACCGTGGAGCCGAAGCGGCCGAGCCCGACGACGACGAACTCCGGCTCCGGCCGCTGGTCGTCGAGGTCCAGGCTCGCTGTCGGTGGTCGCAACTGGAACACGCGCAGCATCGGCTCGAGCCGCTCGTAGATGCGGTCGGAGCCGTAGATCAGGTAGGTGGAGGCGCTGATGGTGATGAGCCCGACGGCGGTGACCAGCCCGAGGACCTCGGTCTCGATCTGACCCTGCGCGACCCCCAGAGCGACCAGGATCAGCGAGAACTCGCTGATCTGCGCCACGGTGAGCCCGGCCTTGAACGAGGTCCGCTTGTGGTAGCGCAACGCGCCCATGATGATCATCACGATGATCGGGTTGCCGATCAGCACGAACAGCGAGAACACGATCGCGGCGCCCAGTTGGTCGAGGGCGCTGCCGAGCTCGAACTGGGTCCCGAGCTCGATGAAGAAGAAGACCAGCAGGAAGTCCCGCAGCGTCGCGAGCCGTCCGCTGAGGGCCTCCCGGTAGGGGGTCGACGCGAGCGACATGCCGGCCAGGAACGCGCCGACCTCCTCGCTGAACCCGAGCAGGATCGAGATGGCGGCCAGCAGGACGGCCCACGCCACGGCGGCGAGCACGAGCAGCTCCGCGGAGCGGGCGAGCAGATGGGTGACCCGGGGCGCGACGTAGCGGCCGATGAGCCCGACGACCGCCAACAGGGCGGCGCCCCGCAGCACGACGCCGAGGATCTCCGTCCCGAGGTCACCGTCGCCACCGGCTCCCGTGGCGGTGATCACGATCATGGCCAGCACGACCACGATGTCCTGGACGATGAGGAACCCGAGCGCGATGCGGCCGTGGAGGTCGTCCAGCTCGCGCTTGTCGGTGAGCAGCTTGACGATGATGATCGTCGAGGAGAACGTCAGGGCGACGGCGATGTAGAGCGCGGGGACGGTGCCGAACCCCAGCCCGATCGCGATCACGTACCCGACGACCGAGGTGAAGATCACCTGTCCGAGCCCGGTGGCGAGCGCGACCGGGCCCAGCTGCTTGACCAGTCGCACGTCGAGCTTGAGCCCGACGACGAACAGCAGCAGAGAGATGCCTATCTTGGCCAGCAGCTCGATCTCGGACGTCGCCTCGACGAGACCGAGCGCCTCGGGGCCGACCGCGATGCCGGCGGCGATCAGGCCCACGATCAGGGGCTGACGCAGCAGGAGGGCGAGCGCGCCGGCGGCCACGCAGACGGCCAGGACCCCGGCCACCTGCTCGAAGACGCCCAGGTCCACTCTCGGTTCTCTCCGGCCGTGGGGCGGGAACGGTACCGGTGCCGCCGCCGGTGGCGGGATGGGGGGTAGGTGTGCGATACGCGCTCCCGGTGCCCGCCGCGGAGACGGTGGTGGCGGGGTCCCCGAAGGGGGACCCCGTGCGAGGTCACCGCCGACCGAGCGCCGGGCTGCCCGGGCATCCGGAGTTGACACCACCGCCCACCCGGCCCACCTTCACCGCCCCCCGGCGACGCCGGGCCCGGGGTCGTGGCCGTCGTGGCCCGCCCCGCCTGAGGAGGGACGACCCGCAGTGGCAGAGAACCTCGTGATCGTCGAGTCGCCGGCGAAGGCCAAGACGATCGAGCGCTACCTCGGCTCCGGCTTCGAGGTCCTGGCCTCGTACGGCCACATCCGGGATCTGCCCCGCTCGGACTTCGCCATCGACTTCACCGGTGACGGCGAGGCACGGCTCTCCTACGAGGTCCCGGACAACGCCAAGAAGCACGTGGCCGCGTTGCGGAAGGCGGCGAAGGACGCGACGACGGTCTGGCTCGCCCCCGACCTCGACCGCGAGGGCGAGGCGATCGCCTGGCACGTCGCCGAGGTCCTCGACCTCGACCTGGAGCAGACCAACCGCGTCACCTTCGACGAGATCACCGAGCCCGCGATCCGCGCCGCCTTCGAGTCGCCACGCACGCTCAACGACTCGCTCGTCGACGCGCAGCAGGCCCGGCGGGCGGTGGACCGGATCGTCGGGTACCGGCTCTCGCCGGTCCTCTGGCGCACGGTATCCTCGGGCATCTCGGCGGGACGCGTGCAGTCGGTCGCCCTGCGCATGCTCGTCGACCGGGAGGACGAGATCCGGGCCTTCGTGCCCGAGGAGTACTGGAGCTTCCCCGCCCGGTTCGCTCGGGAGCGCGACGGTGCCGCGGACATCGACGCGAACCTGTTCGCCGTCGGTGGACGCAAGCTCGTCACGCCGAAGGATCTCGAGGGCAGGTCCGATGCGCGCAAGGACGACGTGCTGGTCGTGCGGGACGAGGCGGAAGCGACGCGGATCGCGGACCGCGCACGTGCACTCGACTACACGGTGCAGGCCGTGCGCCGCACGGAAGCGAAGCGGCAGCCCAAGCCACCGTTCAAGACCTCGACCCTCCAGGGCGAGGCTTCCAAGTACGGCTTCTCGGCCCGGCAGACGATGGCGGTCGCCCAGCAGCTCTACGAGGGGGTCGCTCTGGGTGGCGAGCAGGTCGGGCTGATCACCTACATGCGCACCGACTCGCTGAACCTCTCCGACCAGGTGCTCGGCGAGATCGACGAGCACGTGGCGTCCGTGTACGGCGAGCGTTACCGGATCGAGAAGCCGCGACGCTTCGCGGGCAGGAGCAAGGGTGCTCAGGAGGCCCACGAGGCCGTCCGACCGACCTCGATCGCGCGCACGCCGCAGAAGGTGCGGCGCTACCTCTCCGCCGAGCAGGCGCGGCTGTACGAGCTGATCTGGAAGCGGACCGTGGCCACCCAGATGGCCCCGGCGGTCTTCGACCGGGTCTCGGCCGACGTGGTCGGTGGCGCGGACGGCGATGAACCACTGACCTTCAGGGTCACCGGTCAGGTCGAGAAGTTCGACGGGTTCATGCGCGCCTACCGCGCCGTCCGGGACGAGGACGAGGCCGCGGAGGAGGTCGCCGACGCCCTGCCACAGCTCGACGAGGGACAGCGGCTCCACCTCGGGGAGCTGCTACCGGAGCAGCACGAGACCTCCCCACCGCCGCGCTACTCCGAGCGCACGCTCGTCGAGGCACTCGAGGAGGAGGGCATCGGCCGGCCGTCGACGTACGCATCCATCATCTCGACGCTGGAGCAACGCCAGTACGTCATCAAGGAATCGCGGCGGTTCTTCCCCACGCCCCTCGGTGAGGTGGTCGTCTCCTTCCTCAAGGCCCACTTCCACGAGATCGTCGACCTCGGCTTCACCTCGAGGATGGAGGCCACGCTCGACGAGATCGCGGCGGGTGACGAGGACTGGAGCGCGACCGTGCGCCGGTTCCTCGACGAGGTCGACGAGTGGGTGCGGGAGCGCAAGCCCGAGCGACCACGCCTGCCCCTGCTGTACCCGGCCGACTGCCCCATCTGCGACGCGCCGATGGAGCGGGTCTTCTCCGGCAAGTCCAAGCAGTGGTTCGCCTCGTGCAGCCGCTGGCCGGACTGCGACGGGACCCTGCCCCTCAACGACGACGGGACGGTCGGCGAGCCCGAGCCCGAACCCGAGCCGGACGAGGACGTCCGCTGCCAGATCTGCGGCCAGCCGATGCTGCTGCGACGAGGTCGCTTCGGCCGGTTCTACGGCTGCGTCGACTACCCGAAGTGCAAGGGCATCCGCAACGTCCAGCAGCGCCTGATGTACCGCACGACCGACGACGAGGTGGTGCCGTTCCGATCGCCGACCGATCCCGAGAACAGCTTCCTCGAGCGCCGCACCTCGCGCTACGGCAAGCCGTTCGTCGGATCGACCGGTTACCCGGACGACGTCTTCGCCGTCTGGTCCCTGCCGATCGCCACACCGTGCCCGGAGTGCGGCGCACCGTTGCGGCCGCCGCCGAGGAACCGCAAGGAGCCGGTGGCGATCTGCACGCACCCGAAGGTCAACCACGTCTTCGAGCTCGACGACTTCGAGGTCCCCCAGGTCGCCACCTGGACGGTGATCGAGGGCGTCGAGAAGTACGACCCGGAGCTCGGCGGCGAGCCGCTGGAGACCGAGGAGGTGCCAGCGGCGATCACCCTCCGTTACCGCGGGGAGCAGGCGCCGCCGGCGAAGAAGACCGGCAAGAAGTCAGCGAAGAAGTCGGGCGCCAAGAAGACGGCCAAGAAGACGGCCCAGAAGTCCGGTGCCAAGAAGTCGGCCAAGAAGTCGGGCGCGAAGACGGCGGCCAAGAAGTCGGGCGCGAAGACGACGGCCAAGAAGTCGGGGAAACGAGCCACCACGAAGAAGGCCACCAGGAAGGCGGCCGCCGAGCGCTCGTGACCGGCCGGCGCCCGCCGGCCACGCACCGTGGGGCGCGTCCCCCGAACGGTCCGGGAGGCTGAGCCGGGCGGCCCGGACCCGCGGGGTAGGCTGCGCCGATGGACCAGGTCGGGTCCGGGGACGCTGCCCCGGAGACGCGGACACCGGGTGGCGGCGCGGTCGCCTCGGTGTACAAGCCGCTGTTGCGCAACCGTTCGTTCCGCAACCTCATGCTGGCCACGTTCACCTCGGCGATGGGTGACTGGATCGGCTTCCTGGCGATCATCGCCCTGACGTCGCAGATCATGGGACCCGGTCGCGCCGCGGCGTTCGCGGTGTCGGGCGTGATGATGGCCCGCGTCCTGCCGAGCCTGTTGATCGGTCCGGTCGCCGGGGTCTTCGTCGACCGCTGGGACCGCAAGCGTGTGATGATCATCACCCACCTCGGTCGCGGGACGGTCATGGCGCTGATCCCGTTCACCAACGAGGTGTTCACGCTCGTCCTGGCGACCCTGATCATCGAGGCCATGTCGGCGCTCTTCGCGCCGGCGAAGGACTCGATCCTGCCCGGCCTCGTCGAGGCTCGCCGGCTCGTGGCGGCCAACCAGATGAACCTGCTCACCACCTACGGCACCTTGCCGTTGGGTGCGGCGATGTACTCGATGCTGGTGCTGCTGGCGGCGGCGATCGCCCCAGAGGGCAGCTTCCTGGCCGAACGACCGCTCGCTCTGCCGATCTGGTTCAACGCCCTGACCTTCTTCGCGTCAGCCCCGCTGCTCATGACGTTGAGCTTCCCGCGGGCCTCCGCGCGCAAGCCCCGCAAGCATCGCGATCCGCTCTCCGCCGAAGGTCCGTGGGAGCAACTGAAGAACGGTTTCCGGTTCATCGGGACGCAGCCGGTGATCCGGTCGTTCATCGTCGGTGTGATGGTCGCCGCGGCGGCCGCCGGGGTCGTGATCACGACGGGCGAGTTCTTCGCGCAGGTGCTGGACGCCGGCACCTTCGGATACGGGGTGCTCGTCGCCATCGTGGGAGTGGGGCTCGTCGGCGGGCTGGTCGCGGCCGAGCCGATCACGCGACGCGTGCGACCGGAGCGGCTGTTCGCCCCGGGCATCGGGGCCGCAGGCGCGGCGCTGATGCTCACCGCTCTGATGCCGACGTTGCTGGCGACCGTGCCGTTCGCCCTGATCATGGGCGGCGGGGCCGGGGTCTGCTTCATCGTCGGGTACACGGTCCTGCAGACCCGCGCCGACGACCACATCCGCGGCCGCACGTTCGGGGCCTTCAACTCGGGGATCCGCCTGGCCATCTTCGGGTCGGCCGTCGCGGTGCCCGCCGTGATCGGTGTCATCGGGCGCGAGATCCCGGTGGACGAGGGTCGCTACACCGGCTTCCTGCCGTACGCCCTCGGCGGGGTGCGCCTCACCCTGTTCGCGGCCGGGCTGCTGGCGGTCGTCGGCGCCGTGCTGGTCGGTCGGACCCTGGCGGGTGCACTGGCGGCGGAGGACCGTGACGCGGAGCAGCTCCCGCTCGAGCCGGAGGAGAAGGCGAGCTTGCTCGCCCGCAACGGCTCGTTCGTGGTGTTCGAGGGCGGGGACGGCAGCGGCAAGTCGACCCAGATCCGGCTCCTGCGCTCCGCCATCGAACGCACGGGCCGCAAGGTGGTGGTCACGCGCGAGCCGGGCGGGACGCCGCTCGGAGAGCGTCTTCGCGAGGTGTTGTTGTCACGGGCGCACGAGGGCATGGACGTGCGGACCGAGGCACTGCTCTACGCGGCTGCCCGAGCGCAGCACATCGACGAGGTGATCCTCCCTGCGCTCGAACGCGGGGAGGTGGTGCTCTCCGACCGGTTCGTCGACTCCTCCATCGCCTACCAGGGCGCCGGACGCGAGCTCGGGGAGGAGCGGGTCGGTCAGCTCAACCGCTGGGCGACGCGGGCGGTGGAGCCCGACCTCACGGTGCTGCTGGACCTGGACGCCGACGACGGCCTCGAACGGGCAAGCGGCGAGGAGGAACCGGACCGGCTCGAGTCGGCCGGCTCCGAGTTCCACGGCCGCGTCCGGGAGGCGTACCTGCGGCGCTCGGAGGTGGCCCCAGAGCGCTACCTCGTCCTGGACGCCAGTCGGCCCGTGGAGGAGTTGCACGCGGAGATCCGAGCACGCGTGCTGTCGATGTTCGCTCCGGCGGATCCGACGCCCGTCGACGAGGCGCAGGAGCGGGTCGCGCCCGGCTTGCGTCCGCACGTGTAGCTCGATGACGGACGAGGGCGCGTGGTCGACCGTGCGGGCGCAGCCCGCCGCGGTGACCGCGCTGCGATCGGCCCTTCGTCGCGACGAGGTCGCGCACGCGTGGCTGTTCGTCGGCGCCCGCGGGTTGGGTCAGCGTGAGCTCGCACGTGGCCTCGCGGCCGCGCTGAACTGCCCGGACCCGCCCGCCGCGGACGTTGGTTGCGGCGAGTGCTCGACCTGCGAGCGCATCGCCCGGGCGGCGCATCCCGCCGCGACCGACTTCGAGCCCGAAGGCGCCAACCACGTCGTGGCGCACGTTCGGGAGGACTGGATCCCGACCGCGACCCGGTCGATGACCGAGGGCCGCCGCCGGGTGCTCCGGGTGGTATCCGCCGACCGCATGAACGAGCCGGCCCAGAACGCGTTCCTGAAGGTGCTCGAGGAGCCACCGGCGTCCGTGGTCTGGGTCCTCGACGTGCAGGATGAGGCCGCGCTGCTCGACACGATCATCTCCCGATGCCGCCGTCTCGACCTCGTGCCGTGGGGGCCGCACGCCATGCTCGAGCGGGCCGCCGAGCTGGGGGTGCCGCCGAACCAGCGCGAGGCCCTGGTCAGCGCGTCCATGGGGCTGCCGGACCGGCTCGAGGATCTCGCCGACCCGGACGTCGCCACGGCCCGGGAGCTGCACCTCGCCGTCCTGGACCGGCTGGCGTCCGGCGGCCCCGGCCAGGTCGTACCGCTCGCCAAGGAGCTCACCACGTGGGCCAAGGGCCGTGCCGGTGCGGTCAAGGAGCGCAACGCGGCCGAACTCGAGCAGCTCGAGCAGGACTTCGGGGTCGACGAGCGCGGCCGCGGCTGGCCTCCCGGGATGCGAAAGCGCGTGACCGACCGGCACCAGCGTCTGGAGCGTCGGGAGCAGCGCCGCGCGCTCGATCTGGTCCTCGACGACCTGGCCAGCTACCTGCGTGACCTGCTGGCCGTCGGGGCCGGCGCTCCCGCCGGGCAGTTGATCAACCCGGATCACGAAGGGCCCTTGCGCCGCGACGTCCTGCGGCTACCCCCGCCGGCCGCGGTGCGCGGGCTCGCGGCGATCCGGGACTGCCGCGACGCGCTTGACCGCAACGGCAGCCCGGAGCTGCAGCTGGAGCGGCTGCTGCTCTCGCTCGCGCTCCCGCTCTACGCCACGGCCGCCTGACGTTCCGCGGCTCGGCCTCTCGGGCCGACCTCCGCTGGGTTCTCCACAGGGGTGCGAGATCCGTCGCCAGGCCTCGGTCGAACGCACGTACGGTTGGCTCATGGACGAACACCACGCCACACCATCGTCACCCACGTC
>SKTG01000398.1 GCA_007118045.1 Nitriliruptoraceae bacterium | reverse complement strand
GCCCGTGACGAACCGGAACGGCTCGACGAGGTCGGCGAGGTGTGGGCCGCCCTGACGCGCGCCACCCGTGACTACTGCCTGCGCAACGGGTTCGACGAGGCCCGGTACTTCACACCGCGGGACGAGCCCTGCGTGATCGACGTGGCCGGGGTCCCCGTCGGGATCACCGTGTGCGAGGACCTCTGGACCGAGGAGGGGCCGGCATCAGCCGCCGTGGCGGCCGGCGCGCGGGTGCTCGCCAACCTCAACGCCTCCCCGTACCACCGCGGCAAGGCCGCGGAGCGAGAGGCGTGGGCCAGGTACCAGGCTGAGCACGGCGACGCGTACGTGTTGTACTGCAACGTGGTCGGCGGTCAGGACGAGGTGGTCTTCGACGGTGCCTCGTTCGTGGTGGCCCCGAACGGCCGTCACCTGGCACGGGGAGCGCAGTTCGCCGAGGATCTGGTGCTCGTCGACCTCGACGTCGAGGCCGACGGCACCACCACCGAGCGGGCCCCGCTCCCCGCCCGTGACGAACCGGAACGGCTCGACGAGGTCGGCGAGGTGTGGGCCGCCCTGACGCGCGCCACCCGTGACTACTGCCTGCGCAACGGGTTCGAGGAGGCGATCATCGGCCTGTCGGGTGGCATCGACTCGGCCGTGGCGGCGGCGATCGCCGCCGACGCTCTCGGCGGGGACCGGTTGCTCACCGTCGCGATGCCGTCCCCCTACTCCTCCGAGCACTCGGTCACGGACGCCGAGGCGCTGGCGAGGAACCTGGGTTCCGAGCACCACGAGGTGCCGATCACCGGCCCCCTGTTCGCCGCCGGGGACATGCTCGGCGACCTGGTGATCACCGGTTTCGACCGGGACGACGGCAAGGAGCCGGGCACCGCCTACGAGAACCTGCAGTCCCGCCTGCGCGGCATGACCCTCATGGCGCTGTCGAACGAACGCGACGCGATCGTGCTCACCACCGGCAACAAGTCCGAGTACGCGGTCGGCTACGCGACCCTCTACGGGGACATGGCCGGGGGGTTCGCGCCACTGAAGGACGTACCGAAGCTGCTGGTCTACGAGCTGGCCCGCTGGCGCAACCGTGACGGCGAGTTCATCCCGTCCGCGACGGTGGAGAAGGAACCGTCGGCCGAGCTCCGACCCGATCAGGTCGACTCCGACTCCCTGCCGGCCTACGAGGTGCTGGACGACATCATCGCCGCCTACGTGGAGCTCGACCTCGGGATCGAGGCCATCGTGGAGCGCGGGCACGACCGCGAGATGGTCCGGCGCATCGTGGCGCTGGTCGACGGCGCCGAGTTCAAGCGTCGACAGGGACCACCAGGGCCCAAGATCACGGAGCGGGCGTTCGGACGCGACCGCCGTGTCCCGATCACCAACGGCTGGCGCGGCTGAGACCGTGGAGCCGCGCCGCGAGCTGGAGTGGGTGCTGCCGGTGACGGGGGTGCTCACCAGCGCCGCGGTGGCGGTCGCGTTCGCCGGCGAGCTGCCCGATCCGATCGCGACCCGGTGGACGCCCAGCGGGAACCCCGATGCCGCGAGCGGGCGCTTCGGCGAGCTGACGATCGGCACCCTCGTGATCGCGTTCTTCGCGCTGATGCCCATCGCCGTGGCCGATCGCGCCTCCGGGATCGGGCCGCGGCGGACGATGGTCGTCGTCGGTCACGTGCTCACGATCTTCGGGACCGGCCACCGCCTGCGCACGGTCACCGCCAACCAGGCCGCGGACCACTGGACCGACGCGACGGTCGGGTTGCCCGTCATGCCGATCGTGTTCACGGCCGTGGCCGCGGGCCTGGCGGGCTGGTGGCTATCCGGTCACCGTCGTGAGCCGCCCCGGAACCACGGCGACGAGGACGAACCCGGGGGGACCGCCGGGGGCCGGTGATCGGCCCCGGTGCGACAGCATCGCGGACCCGAACGGAGCGAACGACGGGGCCGGCGATCAGCCCGGCGCGCCGACGCCTGCGCCCGCCGGGGTGGGCCGAGCGGCGAGTCGAGCCGGCCGACACCAGATGGCCGCGAGTCCCACCACCGCCGCGACGCACAGCAGGGCGACGAGGGGCGTGAGCGCGTCCGCGACAGCCCCGTTGACCGCGGCAGCCACGGGCCGTGAGCCGAGGAACGCGACCGACCACAGCGCCATGACCCGCCCCCGCAGCTCGTCCGGCAGCCGTTGCTGCAGCTGGGTGCTCAGGCTCGTCAGCGACATGGTCATGCCCGCGCCGCCGACGAGCAGCGCCCCGATCGCGATGGCCGGTGTCGGGGCGAGCCCCGTGGCCGCGGTCCCCGCCGCCAGCAGGACGAGCCCGAGCGTGCCGAGTCGTGGCAGGCCGATCCGACGTCGCAGGGTTCCGAGGATCAGGAAGGCGGCGCCGGCACCGACGCCGAAGGACGAGGCGAACACGCCGACCAGGGTCGAGCCCTGGCCGAACCCGGCCGACAACGACGGGGTCAGGGTGATGACCGGGTCCGCACCGATGCCGATGGCACCGACCCCGACGAGCAGCAGCAGGATGGCGCGGTCCTGTCGCAGGTAGGCGAGCCCGGCACGCACGCGACGGTCCCCGCCCGAGGTCTCCGCGCGCGACCGGACGCGCAGGGGCAGCAGGATCGCCACGAAGAGCAGGTTCGTGGCCGCCGCGATGGCGAAGGCCGTCGCCGGTCCGGCCGAGGCCGCGACCACCGCTCCGATGGCGGGCCCGCCGGCGCGCGCGATCGTGAAGGGCACGCTGTTGAGCGCGACCGCGCCCGCCAGCTCGTTCGGCCGCACGAGAGCCGGGATGAGGGCGTTCATGGCCGGGCCACCGACCACGAAACCGATACCGACCACCAGCGCGGCGGCCACCACCGGCCAGGCGCCGGGCAAGCCGTCGACCCCCACCACCGCGATCCAGAGCGCGAGGCCGCCGGAGCCGGCCGCCGCGATCACCCGGCCGAGCACCACCTGGCGGCGGCGATCACCCCGATCCGCCATCGCCCCGCTGAGGGGCGCGAAGATCAGCTGGGGACCGAACTGCGCGACGCTGACGAGCCCGACCACGAAGGCGGAGCCCGACAGCTCGAAGGCCAGGATCGCCGCCACGACGTTGTGGATCCAGATCCCCGCCGTCGAGAGCAGCTTGCCCACGAAGAAGGGCCCGAAGACCGGGTCGGCGAGCAGGCGGAACGAACCGCGCGGTGCCGGTGGGACGGTCGCCGCGTGGGAGGGTGGGGTCCGGTTGCGCCCCGTCACCTCGCGCGCTCGAGACGGTCGAACCCGTCCTGGAGCCGCTCGAGCAGGCCGACGAGCCGGTCGAGCTCGTCCCCCTCCCAGTCCTGGGTGATCTCGCGCAACAGCTCGCGGCGGCGCCGGGTGAGCTCGGCGAGCAGCTCCAGCCCATCCTCGGTGACCCGCAGGCGGGCCCGCCGGCGGTCACGGTCGCAGGCGCGACGCTCGAGCAGCCCGTCCTCGACGACGCGGTCGACCACGCGGCTCGCGGTCGACGGGTCGATGGCGAGCACCTCGGCGACCGTGCCGATCGTCGGTGGCTCGCTCGCTCGCTGGACCACCCGGAGCAACCGCAGGCCACCCAGCGAGACCTCGCGCGGCAGCCCCTCCAGCAGGCGCTGTCGGTACCCGGGTCGCTGCTGGACCCGTCGGATGCCGACGAGCGCCTCGTCGAGGTCGTCCAGCACGACGCTGCGCCCGTCGCCGTCCGTGGAGGGCGACGTCGTCGCGGCGGGGCGGGTGCGTGTGGTCATGAGATGTGTGTACCACGCATGCATCTCGCGCGAGACCGGTCACCCCCGGCCGACCGCACGTGGTCGGTGACCGTCGCCGGTACTCGCGGGTCACGGAGGGTCGTGGCCCGTCCGGGCCACGGAGGTCGTCGCCGTCCGGGTCACGGAGGGTCGGTCGACGCCCGTCCGGGTCACGCAGGGTCGTCTCCGTCGCAGGTCAGCGGCCCGTCCGGGCTCAGCGGCCCGTCCGGGAGCCGATCGAGGTCGGGCACCCGGCGGACGGTGTGCGCCGGCGAGACGCGCAGGACCCGCTCCACCCGCGCCGCGG
>SKTG01000320.1 GCA_007118045.1 Nitriliruptoraceae bacterium | reverse complement strand
CGGCCAGCTCCTGCCGTAGGCGACACGCTCCAACGTCAGCCCGTGGGGCGGAGCGACCCGCGCGGCGACGCTGCGGTCGCGGGCGGCCAGGACCTCGGCGAGCCATCCCGCGTCGCGGCGACCGCGGCCGACCTCGACCAGGCACCCGACGATCGAGCGGACCATCTGGTGGCAGAACGCCGTCCCGTCGACCGCGACGTCGACCCGGTCGGGGGACGGCCTGGAGATCGCGACCCGGGTGATGCGCCGCACGCTCGAGCGGCCCGGGGCCCTGCGACAGAAGGAGGCGAAGTCGTGCTCGCCGGTCAGGCACCGTCCGGCCTCCCGCATCGCGCGCAGGTCGAGCGGCCCCGGCACGTGCCACCGATCATGGCGGCGGATCGGGTCGATCGTGGCCGCGTCGACCAGGCGGAAGCGGTAGCCGCGCGCGGTCGCGGAGAAGCGGGCGTCGAAACCCGGGCCCACCCGCGCGACCGCCCAGATCGTGATCGCTGGACCGACCGTGCGGTCGAGCCGCGACCGGAGCACCTCGGGCTCCGCGACCAGGCGCGCCGCCCGGGGCCCCTCCTCGACGTCGAGGTGGACCACCTGGGCCAGCGCGTGCACACCGCGGTCGGTCCGGCCGGCGCCGGTGGTACGGACGTGCTCGCCCAGGAACCGCGACAGGGCCCCCTCGAGGGTGCCCTGCACGGTGCGCTGGTCCGGTTGGCGGGCGAACCCGGCGAACGGTGCCCCGTCGTAGGCGAGGTCGATCCGCAGCCGGGTGGACGTCACCTACTTCGCGTCGTCGTCCGCGTCCTCGGGGTCGGCGTCACCCGCCGCGACGTCGGTCGGGTCCTCCTCGACCTCGCCGCTACCGGCATCGACACCCTCGTCGGCGTCGGGCTCGTCGTCCAGGACGGCCGTGCCCGCGCCGGCCGGGGCGGCGCCCTCGACCTCGCCGACGTTCTTGCGTCGGCGACCGAACAGCCCACGGCTGCGGCCGGCCTTGGCCTCCTCGATGGTCTCGGCACCACCGGCGTCGCCGCGGTCCACCAGCTCGATCAGGGCCATCCGGGCGTTGTCGCCCTTGCGCGGATCGAGCTTGAGGATGCGCGTGTAGCCACCGTTGCGGTCGCTGAACCGCGGCGCGACGTCCTCGAAGAGGTAGGCCACCACGTCCCGGTCGTGCAGAACGGACAACACCTGGCGGCGCGCCGGCAGGTCGTCCTGCTTGGCCTTGGTGATCAGCTTCTCCGCGTACGGGCGCAGCGCCTTGGCCTTGGCCTCGGTCGTGGTGATGCGCCCGTGGCGGAACAGGTCACGGGCCAGGTTGGCGAGCAGCTGCTTCTGGTGAGCAGGCCCGCTCCCCAACCGGGGACCGCGCTTGGGGGTCGGCATGTCAACGTTCTCCTTGTCGCGCATCCTCGCGCGGACGTCACAGGTCGCTCATCGCTGCGCCCGGACGACGTTCGCCGGGCGCCGGCGTGTCATTCCTTGAGGGCGACACCCAGTTCGGCCAGCTTCTCGACGACCTCGTCGACCGACTTGGACCCGAAGTTGCGGATCTCCAGCAGCTCCTGCTGGGTCTTGTCCATCAGCTCGCCGACGGTCGCGACACCCTCACGCTTGAGGCAGTTGTAGCTACGGACCGACAGGTCGAGGTCCTCGATCGCGGTCTGCTTGATCGGGTCGTCGCCGAGGGTCGCCAACGCCTCCTCGGGGGAGACGACGATGCCGCCCGGACCGGACGCCTCGTAGTCCGCGAACTGCTCGAACAGGGCCTTGAGCGTCTCGCCCGAGGACGACAGGGCCTGCCCCGGCGTCAGCGAGCCGTCGGTCTCCACGTCGAGGATGAGCTCGTCGTAGTTGGTCATCTGCTCGACGCGCGTCGGCTCGACCCGGTAGGCGACGCGACGGATCGGGCTGAACACCGAATCCACGGCGATGACGCCGATCGGGTCACCGGAGCGCTTGTTCGCGTCGGCGGTGCGGTACCCGCGGCCACGCTCGACCGTGAGGTACATCTCGAGGTGTCCGTTGGCGTTGAGCGTGGCGATGTGCAGGTCCTCGTTGACCACCTCGACCTGCGAGGGGGCGAAGATGTTCTCCGCGGTCAGCACACCGGGGCCGTCACCGCCGAGGAAGATCTCGACCGGCTCGTCGGACTCGGACCGGACCACCAGGTCCTTGATGTTGAGGATGATGTCGGTGACGTCCTCCTTGACACCCTCGATGGCGGAGAACTCGTGGAGCACCGACCCGCCCTCGGGCCCCGCGGCCTGCGCGGAGGTGAACCGGATCCGTGTCACCGCAGCGCCCGGCACCGACGACAGCAGGGTGCGCCGAGCCGAGTTGCCGATCGTGTACCCGAACCCCGGTTCGAGGGGCTCGATACGGAAGCGGGACCGGACGCCCTCCTCGAGGACCTCCTCCGCCAGTCGCGGTCGGTAGGCGATGAACGGCGAGCCGGACTGGGTCTCGCCCAGCTCGAGGACGCCGTCCTCGTCGTAGAAGCCGAAATCAGCCATGTGTTGCGCTCCTGAAGATGCTTCGGCGGGGACGTCCCCCCACCACGCGCCGCCCTCGATCCCGGGGCCATCGGCGGTGCGTTCGTGAGAACCGCGGACCGGAACCCGGGCCGGTGCGCGGGCTGCGAGCGGGCGCCCGCAGCGAGGTCGGTGGGTCGAGCGCGGATCGCCCGCTCGGGCGGTCACGCATCGACACGTCGCGGCGGCCACCGGCACCGGAGCGCCGAGGGCCGTCGCGACGGATGATCACTTCGAGTACAGCTCGACGATCGCCTGCTCCTGGACCGGTGCGTCGATCTGCGACCGGACCGGCAGGTCGTTGACGGTGACCTTGAAGTCGCTGGCGTCGGTCGACAGCCACCCCGGGACCTCGCGCGAGCCGAAGATCTCGAGCGAGCCGAGCACGGCCTGCGACTCGCGGGCGCGGCTGCGGATCTCGATCACGTCGCCCGGCTTGATCCGGTACGAGGGCACGTTGGTGGCCCGGTTGTTGACCAGCACGTGCTTGTGGCTGACCAGCTGCCGGGACTCCGCCCGGGTCCTTCCCCAGCCAGCGCGGTAGAGCACGTTGTCGAGGCGGCGCTCCAACAGGATCAGCAGGTTCTCACCCGTCAGCCCCGACTGGCGGGTGGCTTCCTCGTAGTAGCGCCGGAACTGCTTCTCCAGCACGCCGTAGAAGTACCGCGCCTTCTGCTTCTCGCGCAGCTGGAGCAGGTACTCCGACTCCTTGATGCGGCCACGGCCGTGCTCGCCCGGTGGGTACGGGCGCTTCTCGAAGTTCTTGTCGTTGCCCTTGAGGTCCACGCCCAGTCGGCGCGACTTCTTGGTCATGGGGCCGGTGTAGCGAGCCATGCGTTGTCGTCCTCTCTCGGTCACCCGGTGAGGGGTGCCACGGGAGCGCCCTCGTGTGGCGCTCCTCCTCGCCCGTTCAGGTGCGTCGGCGCTTCGGCGGACGGCAACCGTTGTGCGGGACCGGGGTGATGTCCTTGATGGACAGCACCTCGACACCCGCGGCGGCGAGGGTGCGGATGGCGGTCTCCCGGCCGGCGCCGGGACCCTTGCAGTAGACGTCGACCTTGCGCACACCGTTCTCGACGGCGGTCTTGGTCGCCTGCTCGGCGGCGACCTGGGCGGCGAACGGCGTCGACTTGCGCGAGCCCTTGAAGCCCGCGTTGCCGCCGGTCGACCACGCCAGGACGTTGCCCTGCAGGTCGGTGAAGGTGATGGTCGTGTTGTTGAACGTCGCCTTGATGTGGGCCTGCGCGTGCAGGACGTTCTTGCGCTCGCGCTTGCGTGCCCGCTGCTTCCTCTGCGCCATGATCAGCCCTTCCGCATCGGCTTGCGTACACCCGCGGCGGAGCGCTTCGGCCCCTTGCGGGTACGCGCGTTGGTGTGCGTCCGCTGTCCGCGGACGGGCAGGCCGAGCCGGTGGCGCACGCCCTGGTACGAGCCGATCTCGATCTTGCGCTTGATGTTGTTCGCGGTCTCGCGCCGCAGGTCACCCTCGACGCGGAACTCGTTCTCGACGTGGGCACGGAGACGCATGATCTCGTCGTCCTGCAGATCACGGACCCGCGTGTCCGGGTCGATCTCCGTGGCGGCGAGGGTCCGTTCCGCGAGGGAACGACCGATGCCGTAGATGTAGGTCAGGCCGACGGCCACGCGCTTGTCGCGCGGGATGTCGACGCCAGCGATACGTGCCATGTCTCGTCGACCTCCGGTCAGCCCTGGCGCTGCTTGTGGCGCGGGTTGGTGCAGATGACCCGCACGGCGCCGCGTCGGCGGATGATCTTGCAGTTGTCGCACATCTTCTGGACGGAAGGATGGACCTTCACGGTGGTTCCTCCTCGGCGGATCCGAGACGACCCGGGTGGTCGTCGGCGGCTCTCGGGGCTGTGGCCCGCGAGCCGGGGCCGTCTCCGCTCGCCCGTCGCCTCCCTCGGGTGGCGGGGTGGCGGGGCGTTCGCGGGGGTCGCACCGGGCCACGCCAGCGCCTGGTGGCGCGGAGCGTGGTCGGTGGCGGCCGGCCGATCGACGTCACGCGGGTGCGTGCGTCGGATGCAGCACCGGGGCCCTCACCGCAGGTGAGCGGACCGGGTGCGTTGTCTCGTCGGGATACGGCGGATGTTCGCCAGCCTCACAGCCTGCTGGCCGCTGCGCCGGAGCCCGGGGCGGGCTACTTGTAGCGGTAGGTGATGCGTCCACGGGAGAGGTCGTAGGGCGAGAGCTCGACCACGACCTTGTCACCGGGCAGGATGCGGATGTAGTGCATCCGCATCTTGCCGCTGATGTGCGCGAGCACGCTGTGGCCGTTCTCCAGTTCCACGCGGAACTGCGTGTTCGGGAGGGCCTCCGTCACGGTGCCCTCCACCTGGATGGACTCTTCCTTCTCCGCCACACCGCCTCCGGGTCGTGGTCGTTGACCCACCGCGGGTGGGTCGATGGTCGTCGGGGCTCGCCGCGGCACGGGTCGGAACGACCGTGCGCTCGGAGGGCCGCATCGTGCCGACCCGAACCAACGGACGCGGGAACGCGAACGGGCAGGTGGCACGCGACGTGAACACGCCCTGCCACGCGGCAGGGCGCCCGGGGAGGGTAGCGGGCCCCGCCCGGCGTCGGCAACCCGCGCGGCCCCTCGACGCCGGCGGAGCGGGCGCACAGCGGACGCGCGTGGCTCTCGCCCGTTCAGTAGGTCGGGACCACCTCGTCGAGGGGATGCGCCGGCTCGTCCGCACGCGCCGTGAGCACCCACGGTCCGTCGGGCGTGACGGCCACGGTGTGCTCCCAGTGCGCCGAGAGCGACCCGTCGGCGGTGACCACGGTCCATTCGTCCTCGAGCGTGCGCGTGGCCTCCGAGCCGAGGTTGAACATGGGCTCGATCGCGATGACCCAGCCCTTCGACAGTCGCATGCCCTTGCCCGCCCGGCCGTAGTTCGGCACGGAGGGGTCCTCGTGCAACGCTCGACCGATGCCGTGCCCGACGTACTCGCGCACCACGCCGTACCCACGCTCGTCCGCGACCTGCTGCACCGCGGCACCGATGTCTCCGAGACGGTTGCCCGGCCGCGCCTGCTCGAGGCCGCGCCACATCGCGTTGCGGGTCGACGCGACCAGCTCCCGGACCTGCGGGGTGGTGGCCGCGTCCCCGCCGACGATCAGGGTCGTGGCCGAGTCACCGTGGAAGCCGTCGACGATCGCTCCACAGTCGATCGAGATGACGTCCCCCTCCTCCAACACGACCTCAGCGGAGGGGATGCCGTGCACGATCTGGTCGTTCGGCGAGGTGCACAGGGTGGCGGGGAAGCCGCGGTAGCCCTTGAAGGAGGGCACGGCACCGGATCGCACGATCACGTCCTCGGCGATGCGGTCGAGGTCGAGCGTGCTCATCCCGGGTACGAGCTGCGCCATCAACTCCTCGTGCGCGCGAGCGACGACGGCGCCGGCGCGCGCCATCTTGTCGATCTCGTCGCGGCTCTTCTTGATGATCATCGGCTGCCTCGTCGTGTCGCTGCGGCCTACGAGCGTGGCCGGCCCGCGAGGAGCCGGCCCGCACGCGCGTCACCCGCCGGTGCTAGCCACGCGACGCCGGGTCGTACTCGTCGAGGATGGCCCGAGCGGAGGCGAAGACCTCGTCGGGGGAGCCGACGGCCTCGACGTCGCGCAGCAGCCCCCGTTCCCAGTAGAAGTGCTCGAGCGGCTCGGTCTGCGCCGCGTACACCTCCAGCCGGTTGAGCACGACGTCCTCGCGGTCGTCGTCGCGCTGTTGCAGCTCACCGCCGCACTCGTCGCAGCGGTGCGCCTCCGACGGTGGGTCGTGGACCAGGTGGAAGATGCGACCACAGTCCGCGCAGGTCCGCCGCCCCGTCAGGCGTTGGACGACCTCGTCCTTGGCCACCGACAGGCGCAGCACCACGCTGAGCGGTGTCTCGCGCTCGACCAGGAGGTCCTCCAGGGACCGGGCCTGGGGCACCGTGCGCGGGAAGCCGTCCAGCAGGAACCCCTCCGTCGCGTCCGGCTGCTCGAGCCGGTCGCCGACCATCCCCACGATGACGTCGTCGGGCACCAGGTCGCCAGCGTCCATGTAGCGCTTGGCTTCGGTCCCGAGTGGCGTGCCCCCCTTGACGTTGGCGCGCAGGATGTCGCCGGTGGAGATGTGCGGGATCCCGTACGCCTCGGCGATCCGCACGGCTTGGGTGCCCTTGCCCGCCCCCGGGGGGCCCAGCAGGATGATGCGCACGCGTGGCTCCTTGTTCGTCGGCAACGCTGCGGCCCGGTCGCTACCGGGAGGTGCTCGCCCGGTGAGCGGGGCCGCCGTCGGCTCAGCGGATGAAGCCCTCGTAGTTGCGCTGCATCAGCTGGCTCTCGATCTGCTGCATGGTGTTGAGGCCGACACCCACCATGATGAGCAGGCTCACGCCACCGAGGGGGAACGCCTGGATGTTGAACACGGCGAGCATCACGAACGGCATGACCGCCACCGAGGCGAGGTACAGCGAGCCGGGCAGGGTGATGCGCGTCAGCACCTTGTCGAGGTACTCGGCGGTCTGACGCCCCGGCCGGATCCCGGGGATGAACCCGCCGTAGCGCTTCATGTTGTCGGCCACCTCGACCGGGTTGAACGTGATCGCGCTGTAGAAGTAGGCGAAGAACACCGTCAGCACCGCGAACATCAGGATGAACAGCGGGTTGTCCGGCTGCGCCAGGTTCTGCTCCGCCCAGATGACGAAGGCCTCGCTGCCCGAGACCTGGGCCGCCAGCCCCGGCAGGTACATCAGGGACGAGGCGAAGATGACCGGGATCACGCCGGACTGGTTCACCTTCAGCGGGATGTAGGTCGACTGTCCGCCGTAGCTGCGGCGTCCGACCTGACGTCGCGCGTACTGCACCGGGATACGCCGCTGGCCGAGCTCGATGAAGACCACGGCGACGGTGAGCACCATCCCCATGGCGAGCACGCCGGCCACCAGACCCCAACCATGTGCCGTGCGGACCTGCTCGAACTGGGAGGGGAACTGGCTGATGATCGAGATGTAGATCAGCAGCGACATGCCGTTGCCGACCCCACGGGCGGTGATGAGCTCGCCGAGCCACATGATCACCGTCGTGCCCGCCGTGAGGGTCATGACCGCGAGCACGATCGTGCCGGTCCCCGCCTCGGGCATCACGTTGGCACCGAACGCCGAGCCCCCACGGGCCAGGGTGATCAGGCCCGTGGACTGCAGCAGGGCGAGGCCGACGGTCGCGTACCGGGTGTACTGGGTGATCTTCTTCCGACCCTGTTCACCCTCGCGCTTGAGCTCCTCGAGCTTGGGGATGACCACGGCCAGCAGCTGCATGATGATGCTGGCCGTGATGTAGGGCATGATCCCGAGCGCGAAGATCGCCATCTGCTGCAGCGCACCGCCCGCGAACAGGTTGATGATCCCGACCAGGTTGGCTGCCTCGCCGCCGCCGACCTGCTCCGCGAGCAGCTCGACGTTGACCCCGGGGATCGGGATCCAGCCGCCGAAGCGGTAGAGGGCGATGATCCCGAGCGTGAACAGCAGCTTCCTGCGCAGGTCCGGGATCTTGAACGCGCTGACGAACGCTCGGAGCATCGGGTCCTCGGGGCGTCGTGGCTGGGGCTGGACGGCGTGCGGGGAGCCGGCGAGCGCCACGGTTCGCACCGTGGTCGTGCCGAGGCTACCCGTTCACCGACACCCACCCCACCCGTGTGCGCTGCCGGCGGACCGGCGCACGCTCACCGGGGGGAGGTGGCCGGCCACGTTGTGTTGTGGCCGGCGGGTGGGTGTGGCCGGTCTAGACGACCGTGCCACCAGCGGCGGTGATCTTCTCTCGCGCGGTGGCGGTGACGGCGTCCACGGCGACGGTCAGCGGCTTGCTGAGCTCGCCGTGACCGAGCACCTTCACCGGGCGCTTCTTCTTGACCAGGCCTCGCGAGGCCAGGATCTCGACCGTGACCTCGTCGTCCGCCTCGAAGGCCTCCTCGAGACGGCTGACGTTGATGACGGCGAAGACGACCTTGTTCGGGTTGTTGAAGCCGGGCCGCTTCGGCTGCCGGCGGACCAGGGGGACCTGGCCACCCTCGAAGTTCTCCGGGACGGTGCCGCGGGCGCCCGTGCCCTTGGTGCCACGGCCGGCGGTCTTGCCGCCGCGGCCGCGGTCACCGCGGGCCACGCGCTTGCGCTCGGTCTTGGCGCCCTCGGTCGGCTTGAGGTGGTGCAGCTTGATGGTCATGCGTCGACCTCCTCGGCCCCGCTGACGACCTCGAACTCGACGAGGTGCGGCACCTTGCGCAGCATGCCGCGGATCTCGGGGCGGTCGGGCTGGTGGACCGTGTGACGGATCCGCCGCAACCCCAGCGAACGCACGGTGGCGCGCTGGTCGGCGGTCCGCCCGATCACGGACCGGGTCTGGGTGATGCGCAACAGGTTCTCGGCGCTCATCGGTTCCCACCTGCCCGCATGGTCTCGATCATCTTCTTGGGCGCGACGTCCTCGATGGCCTTGTCACGCAGCTCGGCGATCTGGTGCGCCGAGCGTTGGTCCTGCAGGCCCTGGATCGTGGCGTGCACCACGTTGATCGGGTTGGCCGTGCCGAGCGACTTGGCCAACAGGTCGGCGATGCCCGCCGCCTCGATGACCGCGCGCACCGGCCCACCGGCGATGACCCCGGTACCCGGCGCCGCCGGCTTGAGCATGACCTTCCCCGCGCCGGCGCGGCCGACGACGGGGTGCACGATCGTCGAGCCCACCATCGGGACCTTGAAGAAGTTCTTCTTGGCCTCCTCGACGCCCTTCTGGATCGCCGACTGGACCTCCTTGGCCTTGCCGTGCCCGACGCCGACCTGTCCCTTGCCGTCGCCCACGACCACGAGGGCCGTGAACTGGAACCGGCGGCCGCCCTTGACGACCTTGGAGACGCGGTTGATCGCGACGACGCGCTCGTCGTACTGCTCGCGGTCCTGCCCGCGGCCACCGCCGCGGCCACCGCGGCCGGGACCGCCTCCGCCCTTGTTGGCTGCCATGTCGTTGCTCCTCAACTGGTCCGTCCACTCCGGGACGTGACCTCGAAAGACTCAGAACTCGAGCCCGGCCTCCCGCGCGCTGTCCGCCAGTGCCGCGACCCGACCGGCGTACCGGTTGCCGCCGCGGTCGAAGACGCAGGTCGTGATGCCGGCGTCGGTCGCTCGTTGGCCGAGCAGTGTGCCGACCTGCCTGGCGACGCCGACCTTGCCGTCCTCACCCTTGGTCACGCCGTCCTCGAGCGAGGAGGCCGCGACCATGGTGTGACCGGCGACGTCGTCGATCAACTGGGCGTAGACGTGGTCGTTGCTGCGGTACACGGACAACCGTGGCTTCGTCGCGGTGCCGCTGACGTGCTTGCGGATCCGCAGGTGGCGGGTGCGCCGGGAACGGCGCTTGGTGCTCGCGTCCATCGTCTCTCTCCTCGTGGAGGCCACCTCCACCGGCGTTGCTCGGCAACGCCGCTAGGTGGCCACGAGCCCGCACCGTCGCCGGCCGGGCGGCGGCACCGCGCCTGTCGCGGCACCGCTGGATGTCTGGTGCGCCCGCGGGGAGAAGTGCGCGCCCCGCGAGCTCGATCAGCGTCCGGCGGCCTTCCCGGCCTTGCGCCGGACGGTCTCGCCTTCGTACTTGATGCCCTTGCCCTTGTAGGGCTCCGGCGGCCGTACCTTGCGGATGTTGGCCGCGATCTGGCCGACGAGCACCTTGTCGATGCCGTTGACCACGAGGCGGGTGGGTTGTGGGACCTCGAAGGAGATGCCCTCCGGGGCCTCGATCAGGACCGGGTGCGAGTAGCCCACCTGCAGCTCCACGTCCGAGCCCTTCGGTGCGGCTCGGTAGCCCACGCCGACGAGCTCGAGCGACTTGCTGTAGCCGGTGTTCACACCGGTGACCAGGTTCGAGACGAGGGTACGGACCAGGCCCCACCGTGACAGCTCGGTCCGGGAGGAGCCGTCGGGCGTGACCACGACCGAGCCATCGTCGTCCCTGGACAGACTGACGCCCTCGGGCATGACCCGGGTCAGCTCCCCCCTGGGTCCACGGACGGTGACGGTGAGCCCGTCGATGTCGACCTCGACACCGTCGGGGACGGGGACGGGCAGTTTGCCGATGCGTGACATTGCAGATCCTCCCTGGCCTACCAGACGTAGGCGAGCACCTCGCCGCCGCGACCGTCCTTGCGGGCGGTGCGGTCGGTCATGAGGCCGGCGTTGGTGGACAGGATCGCGACGCCGAGTCCGCCGAGCACGCGCGGGATCTCGTCGCGCTTGACGTACACGCGGAACCCGGGCTTGGAGACCCGGCGCAGGCCGGTGATGACGCGCTCGCGATCGGGGCCGTACTTCATCTCGATCGTCAGGTTCGGCTGGGGTTGTGCATCGTCGACGGACCAGCCCACGATGTAGCCCTCCTCCTCGAGGATCCGGGCGATGTTCGCCTTGATCTTGGAGGAGGGCATCGTCGTGCGCTCGTGGTACGCCAGCGAGGCGTTGCGGACACGGGTGAGCATGTCGGCGACCGGATCGGTCATGGTCATGGTGGAACTCCTCGGGGTTACGGGGACGGTTGCTGGCCCCGCACTTCCCACGTCGTCGTGATGGTGGTCGAGCCGGCGGCGTCGCGCGCCGTGGCTACCAGCTCGCCTTCCTGATACCGGGCAGCTCGCCGGCGTGGGCCAGCTCGCGGAAGCAGACGCGGCACAGCTTGAAGCGGCGGTAGACGGCTCGGGGCCGGCCGCAGCGACCACAGCGCGTGTAGTCCTGCACGCCGTGCTTCGCGCCGCGCTTGGCCTGTGCGATCTTCGATTTCTTCGCCATGTCAGCCCTCCTGGCCGCGGACGAACGGGAACCCGTAGGCCTCGAGCAGCGCTCGGCCCTGCTCGTCGGTCTCCGCGGTGGTCACGATCGTGATGTCCATGCCGCGGACCGCGTCGATCGAGTCGTAGTCGATCTCCGGGAACACGAGCTGCTCCACGAGACCGAAGGTGTAGTTGCCGTTGCCGTCGAACGCCGTCGCCTTCAGGCCACGGAAGTCACGGATGCGCGGGAGGGCGACCGAGAGCAGCCGGTCGAGGAACTCCCACATGCGGTCGCCCCTGAGGGTGACCTTGGCGCCGATGGGCATGCCTTCACGCACCTTGAACCCGGCGATCGACTTGCGCGCCCGGTTCACGCGGGGCTTCTGCCCGGTGATCGTCGCGAGGTCGCGCAGCGCACCCTCCAGGGCCTTCGAGTCGTTGACCGCCTCGCCGAGCCCGACGTTGACGACGATCTTGTCGAAGGTCGGGATCTGCATGGCGTTGGCCAGCTCGAGCTGGTCCCTGAGCTGCGCGCGGATCTCGTCCTGGTACCGCCGCTTCAGGCGCGGTACGCGCGGTGCGGTGGCCGCTTCGGTCTCGCTCATGATGGTGGTTCTCCTCGCCGATCGACTCGCCCTCACCGTGGTGGTGGGCGCCGATCCCGCGTCTCACGGGCGGGCCGGTCGGCGTCGTGGTGGTCGGGACCTCGGGTCCGGGAAGGGACCGAGGCGGGTGCTCAGAAGGTGCCGTCGCAGCGCTTGCAGCTGCGGACCTTGCTGCGCCGGTCCCCCTCGGTCTCGTAGACGTAGCCCACACGCGTCGATTCGCCGCACGAGGGACAGATGGGCTGGACGTTCGACAGGTGCACGGGCGCCTCGGTCTCGATGATGCCGCCCTCCTGGGCGCCGCCACGGGGTGCCGAGATGCGCTCGTGCTTCTTGACGTAGTTGACGCCTTCGACGAGCACGCGGGAGCGCTCGGGGAAGACCTTGACCACGCGACCGGTCTTGCCGGCGTCCTTGCCGGCGATGACCTCGACCTGGTCGTCCTTGCGGATGCGTCGCATCAGAGCACCTCCGGAGCGAGCGAGATGATCCGCATGAAACGGCTGTCCCGCAGCTCGCGCGCGACGGGGCCGAAGATGCGGGTGCCGCGGGGACGGCCGTCCTGCTGGATCACCACGCAGGCGTTGTCGTCGAAGCGGATGTAGGAACCGTCGGGGCGGCGCCGTTCCTTCGCCGTCCTGACGACCACGCACCGCACGACCTCGCCGCGCTTGACGTTGGACTGCGGGATGGCCTGCTTGACGGTGCCGACGAACACGTCACCGACGGACGCGTAGCGACGACCGGACCCGCCGAGCACGCGGATGCACAGCACCTCACGGGCTCCCGAGTTGTCCGCGACCTTCAGCCGCGTTTCGGTCTGGATCATCGTTGTCTCTCTTCCACTTCTCTACCCGGCGGTGGTCCGGCGGGCGGTGCCCTCCCGTCGGGGTCGTACCCGTGGGACGGCTCGATCCTGGCGGCCTCGGCCGGGCGCCCGCGAAGGACCGGGCGGCGGTTCGGGGCTACTTGGCGCGTTCGACGATCCCGGCGAGGCGCCAGCGCTTCAGCTTGGAGATCGGGCGGGTCTCGGCGATCCGCACGGTGTCTCCGACGCCGGCCTCGTTGGTCTCGTCGTGGACGTGGTAGCGCTTGCTCGCGGTCATGGTCTTGCCGTAGAGCGGATGGGTGGTCCGACGTTCGATGCGCACGACGATGGTCTTGTCCTGCGTGTCGGAGACCACCACGCCCTGGCGTTCCTTGCGGCTGTTGCGGTCGATGTTGTCAGTCATTGCATCACGCCTGGTCCTCGCGGGCGGCTGCCGCGATCTCGCGCTCACGCATCACGGTCATCACGCGAGCGATCTCGCGCTTGACCTCCTTGATGCGTTGCGGGTTGTCGAGCTGGCCGGTCACGACCTGGAACCGGAGGTTGAACAGCTCCTCCTTGCCCTCGGTCAGTTGCTGGCGCAGCTCGTCGTCTGGGAGTTCTCGCAGCTCGGTCGCGGTCATCATTCGCCGGTCTCCTCGCGTGTGACGAACTTGGTCTTCACGGGGAGCTTGTGCGACGCCTTGCGCATCGCCTCACGGGCGAGGGTCTCGTCGACGCCGGACAGCTCGAACATGATGCGGCCGGGCTTGACGGGGGCGACCCAGTGCTCCGGCGAGCCCTTGCCCGACCCCATACGGGTCTCGAGCGGCTTCTTGGTGATGGAACGGTCCGGGAAGATCGTGATCCGCACCTGGCCACCACGCTTGATCGCTCGGGTGATGGCGATACGGGCGGACTCGATCTGCCGGGCCGTGATCCAGCCACGGGTCGTGGCCATCAGTCCGTAGTCACCCACGTAGACCTGGGTGTGGCCCTTGGACATGCCCTTGAGTGGCCGGGGGCGGTGCTGCTTGCGGTGCTTCACGCGCTTGGGGGCGAGCATCAGGCGTCACCCTCTTCCTGGTCGTCGTCGGCCGCCGCGTCCTGCGCCGCGGCCGGGTCGGCCTCGGGGGTCGCGGGGGCGCCCTGCGGGGCGGTCTCGTCGTCGTCACCGGCGAGCGGCTCCTCCGGGGCGTCCGAGGCGAGGTTCTTCTCGACCGCGGCCTCGGGAGCGTCCTCGCCCGCCAGCTGCTCGACCGGCATGGCGCCCGACTGGGGCGGGGCCGCCTCCGTCGTCGCCTCGGGCTCGACGACCTTCGGCGTCTCCGCGTTCTCGGTCACGCTGCCGGGCGCCGGCG
>SKTG01000411.1 GCA_007118045.1 Nitriliruptoraceae bacterium | reverse complement strand
CGTACAGCAGCTCCAGGAGCGCGGGCACATCCGGACCCTGCAGGTCCAGCTTGCCGATCGGGGTGACGTCGATGATGCCGACGGCTTCGCGGACAGCGCGGACCTCCGCTGCGGGATCGCCGTAATGTTCCGGCCGGATCCATGCCCCGGCAACCAACGGTGCGGCACCGTTGGCTTGGTGCCAGGGCTGCATCGGTGAGACGCGCACCGGTTCCAAGGCGCGGCCGGCCAGCGCGCCGAGGGTCGTCGGGGCGTAGGGAGGACGCCAGGTCGTGGTGCCCGCCTCGCCGATGGTGATGCCGGTCGCTGCTGCGACGGCCGCGACCGTGTTGACGGTCTCGAGCTTGCCCTGGGCCGGTCCCATCGTCGCCGTCGTGTAGCGCTTCACCAGCTCGCTGGAGTCGTAACCCTCCGCGACGGCCGACATGATGTCCTTGGAGCTGATGTCCTCGCTGAAGTCCACGAACCCGTGGGTTCGTCCGCGGAACAGGGCCGGGTGGGGATGGAGCCCGAGCGGTGGGAGCGCCGTTTCGGCGACCGACCGGACCGGCCGGGCGACCCCTGGGACGTGGTCGGGTTCTCCTGCACGCTTGGCCGCACACTCGCCGACTGCCCGGGCGTGGGCGAGCAGACGGTCGTGGTCACCGTCGCCAGCGATCCCACCTGCGACGAGCACGTCGTCGGGAAGCTGCGACGGCAGGAACCGCGCGACCTGCGGGTCGTAGACCGGACGGTCCCCAGCCATGCTCAGCAGAGAGGCGGGCGTGGTCCACCCGATCGCCGTCACGACCAGGTCACAGGGCAGCTTGCGTCCATCCCCGAGCTCGACACCCGCGACCTGGCCGCGACCGAGGATCCGCACGATATCCCCACCGTTGCGGGGGTCCTCGACCCAGACCTCGGCGCCGATGCGCCGCAGATCAGCCGCTGCGGCATCGCCCTGTGGGTTGGCGGACAGCACCACCGCTCGTTGGCCGGGCCTGATCGCGTAGAGGTTGATCAGCCGGCGAACCGCGGTGGAGAGCATCACACCTGGCAGGTCGTTACCCCCGATGACGTACGGGCGTTCGATCAGACCGGCAGCGACGACGAGCGCACCGGTACGGACCTTGGTGAGCCGTTCGTGCAGGCCGGGGGCGCTGCGCTCGACGACCGGGCACCAGTTGCCGGCGTAGCGGGCCGTGACGACGGCATCGGTCATCACCTCGATGTCGCTCGCAGCGACCTCGGCACGCAGGCGGTGCAGCGTGCTCAGTTCGCCATCATCCCCGTAGCGCAGGTGTCCCCCGAGGTCGTGCTCCTCCTCGACGAGCATGACCTTCGCGCCGGCCCTGACGGCAGCGACCGCCGCGGCCATGCCGGCCGGGCCGCCGCCCGCAACGAGCACGTCGACATGGGCGTAGCGCTTGTCGTAGCGCAGACGGTCCGGTGGCGAGTCGGACGCAACGCCGCCGAGGGCGAAGCGCTGCAGGATCCGCTCGTAGGCGGGCCACAGACGTTGCGGCTTGATGAAGGTCTTGTAGTAGAAGCCGGCGGTCAGGAATCGACCGATGACCTGGTTGACGGCCTTGACGTCACGTTCGAGCGACGGCCAGACGTTCTGTGCCGACACGGCCATCCCCGGCGCGACCTGCCGGTGCGAGCCCCGGACGTTGGGCTCGTCGTCGACCTGGACGGTGCACCCCGGATCGAGATAGCTCGCGGTCATGACGCCTCGGGGCCGCCCGTACTTGGAACTGCGCGAGAACACCTGGACGCCGGCTGCCATCAACGCCGAGGTGATGGTGTCGCCTTGGTAGGCGCGATGCTCACGGCCGTTCCAGGTGAACGTGATCTCCTGGTCGCGGTCGATGACCTCGCCGGGCTGCGGGCCCAGGCGGACCGACACGTCGGACGGTGCCGGCTTCCTGGCGATCACGGGTGCTGTCCTGTCGGCGTCTTCGCGGCTCGGCCGGCTCGCCGGACCGCGAGCACCTCGTTCGAGGTGGTGTCACGTTCCACGACGAGGTAGCGGCGGCAGCCGGCGCGGTGCAGCCAGGTCTCGGTCACGGGGCCGGCCGGGTTGGCGCGGACATAGAGGTAGGCGCGCCACTCGGCGGGGGTGACGGTGGCAGCATCCGGGCGTGCGACCGTTTCGCCTCCGTAGGCGAACTCGGTGACGTTCCGAGGCCCGCACCAGGGGCAGGGCAGGGTGATCATGGGGCGTCCACCAGTCGTCGGATGGTTGGCATCGTGGTCTCAGTGCCCAACGGCCGCGGCTCCCTTCTCGCCAACCAGGTGACCGTCCGCGAAGCGCGACAGCGAGAAGGGCGCGATCAGCTCGGGAGTCCTGCCCGTCGCGATGCACGCGGCCATCTGCTCGCCCGAGACCGGACCGGCCTTGAACCCGTAGGTGCCCCAACCGACGTCGACGTAGAACCCGTCCACAGGGGTCAGGCCCATGATGGGGGAGTAGTCCGGGGTCATGTCGCACAGCCCCGCCCACTGCCGCAACAGGCGCAGACGGTGCAGCGAGGGCATCAACTGGAGCACATGGCCGGCGAGGCCTTCGATGAACTCGAGTGAGCCGCCGGTCGAGTACGACGGGAACGGATCCACACTTGCCCCGAACACCAGCTCCCCGCGGTCGGTCTGGCTCACGTAGACGTGCAGGGTGCCGCTGACCACGACGGGGTCGAGGAAGGGCTGGACGGGTTCGGTCACCGCCGCTTGGAGCGGGAAGGTTTGGACCGGCATCTCGACACCCGCCATGTCGGAGACGAGGCTGGACCATCCGGCGGTGCAGTTGACGACCACGGAGGCGGAGACCGGGCCGCGGCTGGTACGCACACCGGTGACCCGGTCGTCGATGGCGTCGACGCCGACCACCTCCGTGTTCTGGTGGATGTGGACGCCGCGGCGGTCGGCACCCCGGGCGTAGCCCCACACCACCGCATCGTGGCGGATGATCCCGCCCGGTGGGTGCCACAACGCGCCGAGGATCGGGTAGCGCGCCTCGGAGCTGACATCCATCCTGGGGACGAGCTTGGCGATCTCGTTCGGGTCGATGACGTCGGAGTCGACGCCGCAGAGCTTGTTGACCTCCGCCCGCCAACGCATCGTGCGAAGCGACGAATCGTTGTGCGCGAGGGTCATGTGGCCGCGTTGCGAGAACATGACGTTGAAGTTGAGGTCCGCGGCCAGGTGGCGGTACAGGGTGAGGGACCGGTCGTAGAACGCGATCCCTTCGGGCGTGAGGTAGTTGGAGCGCAGGATGGCGGTGTTGCGACCCGAGCCCCCACCGCCGATGTAGCCCTTGTCGAGCACCGCGACGTTCGTGATGTCGTGGTTCGCGGCCAAGTAGTGAGCCGTGGCGAGCCCGTGCACCCCGCCGCCGATGATGACGACGTCATAGCTCGGACGCAGCTCATGGGCCCGCCAGGCCGGTGGCCACGGCTTGCCGGACAACCCCCGGCGGGCGAGGGAGAACGCGGAGTACCTCGGCGTCTCGTTCTTCACCGGCCCGACCGAGCGCAGGCCAGGGAGGGGGTCAGCTCCACGGGAACGGCGAGTGGCTGGTCGGATGCAGCGCGCCGGTGGCGTAGCGCTCGAACCGGAACGGTTCGAGCAGCGCCTGCGGTTCGCCCAGGATCTCCTTCGCTACCAGCGCTCCGACGCCGATCATCTTGAAGCCGTGGTTCGAATCGGCGATGACGTGCACGTTGTCGCAGAAGGTGTCGAAGACGGGGAAGTTGTCCGGGGTGAACGCGCCGAGGCCTCCGGACGGTGCGGGGTCGTACAGGGGCCGTGCGCCTTCGAAGCGCTTGTGGCAGTGTGCCAGCGCCGAGGTCCACAGACGCACGAAGCTCTCGTCGACCACGAACTCCGGGCTGGCGGGCCCGTACGGGTCGATCCGGACCTGATCCGCGGGTTGGTCGACGGGTAGGGGACTGGCCCCTCCCTGCACCCCGCCGAGGTCCAGGTCCGGCTTGTAGTAGATGCCCCACAGTTGGTCGGTGATCAGGCTGCCATCCTGCTCGTCGAACAGCGGGGCGTCGCTGTCGACGTGCATGACCGGGGGCACCTGCCCGG
>SKTG01000280.1 GCA_007118045.1 Nitriliruptoraceae bacterium | reverse complement strand
GGTGTTCGCGACCCTGGCGGCCGGCGGCGGCTTCACCATCTGGCTCCTCGCCCTCATCGGTGTGGTCGGGCTGGTGGGTCGCACGCTCGACTGGCGCTACCGCCGCTTCTCGTTCGACGGCGAGGTCCTCCGGGTGGACCACGGCGTGCTGAGCCGCAACCACCGCAGCCTCGACGTCGCGCGCATCCAGCAGGTCGAGATCCAGCGGGGCGCGATCCAGCGGCTCCTCGGTCTCGCCGCGATCCGGGTGGAGACCGCGGGCAGCGCCAGCGAGCCCGAGGTCGACCTGCGCGTGGTGCCGGAGGAGGACGCCGTCGCGCTGCGGGCCGCGGTCCGCGCGAGCCAGCTGGCGCTGGCCGACGGCGAGGAGGGCGGGCGTCCACCCGGCGAGCCCGAGGAGCGCCCCGTCCTGAAGGTGCCCATGCGCCACGTGGTGATCGCCGCCGTCACGGGCGCCCGTCTGCTGGTGTTCCCGGCGGTGATCGGCGCCGGCTTCCAGTTCGTCGGTCAGCAGCTCGGCAACTTCACCAACACCCTGATCGACTTCCTGCAGGAGCAGGGCGTCCCCACCACGCCGGAGCGCTTCGCAGGGCCCGACGCCCGGCTGATCGCGCTGCTCGTCGTCGCCGTGATCGTGCTCTCGGTGCTCGCGGCCGTGGTGGTCGGCGTGTTCCGTGACGGCAACTTCCGCATCGTGCGCATCGACGACGACCTCCACATCTCCCGGGGACTGATCTCCACCCGCGATTCGGTGGTCCCGCTGCGCCGGGTGCAGCTCGTCGAGGTGGACCGCAACTGGCTCCGGCGACTGCTCGGCTTCACCACGGTGAGGATCCGCTCAGCGGGCGGCTCCACCGGGGGCGACGGTCGCGTGACCGTGCCCCTGCTGCCCGCCTCGCAGGTCGACGCCCTGCTCACCGAGATCCTCCCCGGCGTGCCCGGCCTCCCCGAGCTGGTCCCGCACCCCGTCGCCGCGCGTCGCCGCGCCCTCTTCCGCTGGCTGCGCCCCGCCGTGGCCACGATCGCCGTCGTCTGGATCGTGCCCGAGTTCGTCGGCTTCCTCGACGTCGCGTTCGTCGACCGGTTGCGCTGGATCGTGCTCGCCCTGCTGCCGATCAACGCCGTGTTGGCGGTGGTGGAGTACCGCCAGCTCGCGCACGGCCTGACCGAGCTGGTGGTCGCCTCACGTCGGGGGGCGCTGTCGATCTCCACCGCGGTCTCGCCCGTGGTGAAGGTGCAGGCGGTCAGCTCGCGGCGCAGCTTCTTCCAGCGTCGCCTCGGGCTCACCACCACCGTCGCCCACGTGGCCGGTCCCGGCGCCATCGTCGAGGTCCTGGACGCCGACCGCGACGATGCCGACAGGCTCCACCGGCGCCTCACCGCGCACGCGGCCTCGCCGACGCCGGTCGGCCCCGGCACCCCGGCCGACCCGGTCGCGTCCAGCAAGGCGTCCGAGCCCGGCGCGGCCGGCACGGAGCCGGACGAGCAGCCCGGGTTCGCCGCGGCCTCCGATCGCGATGCCGCCCCCTCGGGACCCGGCACCTCGGGGGCGGGTGCCTCGCCGCCAGGCGATGGATCGCGGGCGGACTGATCGCCGGAGGGACAGCATGCAACTGGCGTGGCGGGCCCTCGCGGCGCTGGCCGGAGCCGGCCTGTTGGAGCTCCTGGGGGTCCCGGCCGGAGCGCTGCTCGGTGGCGTGATCGGTGCCGGCACCTTCACGGTGTGGCGCGGGGCACAGCGCACCACCCCCACGCAGGCACGGTGGCTGGCGCTGGCCCTGCTCGGCTGGGTGATCGGCGCGCAGACAGGGCCCGAAGCCCTCGCGGCGGTCCCGTCGCTGCTCGGCCCGCTCACCGCGGTGCTCGCCGGGCTGGCCGTCTGCGCCGTCGTGCTGACGGTGGCGCTCACCCGATGGGCCGGGTGGGACCCGGCGACCGCCCTCCTGGCCGCGGCCCCCGGCGGGATCGGGGAGATGGCCGCCCTCAGCGTGGTCGCGACCGACGACGCGGAGGTCGTGACCGCGACCCACCTGGCCCGCCTGGCACTCATCCTGATAGCGGTCCCCCTACTCGCGCCGCTGCTCGGATGAGCGGCTCGCTGCCCGTGCTCACGGGTGCCACCGCCGCGCTGCTCGGCGCCTGGGTCGGTGGCCGGCTGCGGCTGCCCGGCGGTCCGGTGCTCGGGGCCCTGCTCGCGGTGGTCGGGGTCACCGCCGCGGGCCTGGAGACCTCGGCGCCCGAAGGGATCCGCTTCCTGGCACTCGCCACGATCGGGCTGATGCTCGGTGAACAGTTCGACCGCGAGACCGTCACCTCGGTGCGGAACGCGCTCGGACCCATCGCGCTGTCACTGCTCACGATCGCGGCGACGGTCGCGGTGCTGGCCGTGCTGCTGGGACGCTGGTTCGGCCTCGACCCGGCGACGGCGGTGCTGGTCTCGGTGCCCGGCGGCTTCTCGAGCGTCGTGGCGCTGTCGATCGCCACGGGAGCCGACGTGCTCGCCGTGACGGTCGTGCACCAGCTGCGCGTGCTCCTGGTGATCGGCACGGTGCCGCTCGTGCTGCGCATCGTCCTCCGCCGGCGTCGAGCCCCGTGAACGGGCCCGACCTCGACGGGTCGCCCGGCCCGCTCAGGAGGCGGCGAGACCTGCGCCGCGCAGCGAGACACGGAAGTCGTGCGGGTTGCTGGCCGCCGCGAGCGCGTCGCGTAGCGCGACCTCGCCCTGCCCGTAGAGCGCCAGCAGGTGCTGGTCGAAGGTCTGCATGCCGTAGTAGCTGCCCTCCGCGATCGCGTCGTCGAGCTGCGGCAGCTGCGCCGGGTCCATCACGAACTCGTAGGTGCGCGTGGTCATCACCAGCACCTCGACGACCGCGACGCGACCCTCGCCGGTGGCCCGCGGCACCAGGCGCTGGCAGACGATCCCCTTCAACGAGTTGGCCAGCGACAGCCGGGCCTGGTGCTGCTGTTCCTTCGGGTACATGTCCACGATGCGGTTGATCGTCTCGCGCGCGTCGGTCGTGTGCAGGGTGGAGACGACCAGGTGACCGGTCTCCGCCGCCTGCAACGCCGCCGTCACCGTCTCCAGGTCGCGCATCTCCCCGATGAAGATCACGTCCGGGTCCTGACGGGAGACGGCCTTGAGTCCGCTCACGAAGTCGCTGGTGTCGACGCCAACCTCACGCTGATCGATGATCGCGTTGTCGTCGCGGTGCATGACCTCGATGGGGTCCTCGAGGGTCACGATGTGACAACGGCGCGTCGCGTTGATGTGGCTGAGCATGGCCGCGGTCGTCGTGGTCTTGCCCGAGCCCGTCGGCCCCGTGACCAGGACCAGGCCACGGTGCTCCTCGGCGAGCTTGCGCACGGACGCGGGCATCCCCAGGGACGCGAAACTGGGCGAGCCGGGCAGCACACGTCGGCACACCGCACCGACCGAGCCGCGCTGGCGGAACGCGTTGACCCGGAACCGTCCCACGCTGGGGATCGAGTAGGCGAAGTCGGCCTCGCGCTGCTCCGCGAAGGTCCGCCGCACCCGGTCGTCCATCATCTGGTCCGCGAGCAGTTCGGTGTCGTTCGGCGAGAGCGGCGGCAGCCGGCTGATGGGCTTGAGGTCACCGTCGAGGCGGACGTAGGCCGGGCCCCCCGCCTTGAGGTGCAGATCGGAGCCACCGCTCTCGACCAGGACCTGCAGGTACTCGTTGACGTTGGTCACTGACCGACCTTTCGGATCGCGTGCGCGCCTCGCCGACCGCGGACGTCCGGCGGCTGCACACCGCCGGCGCGGCCACGCTCGCCCAGGGCGGCGCACCTGTCCGGTGGCATCGGCCCCGACGCCGCCACGCTTGAGTCCCGCACCTCGGAGGGAGTCAGACCTCGAGGGTCACGGTCCACGGCCCGTCGTTGACCAACCGGACCTGCATGTAGGTGCCGAAGCGGCCGGTGGCCACGGTCGCGCCGAGCTCGCGCAGCCGCTCGACGACCGCCGTCACCAGCGGCTCGGCGACCTCGGGACGTGCCGCGGCGACGAAGGAGGGCCGTCGCCCCTTGCGGGTGTCCGCGTACAGGGTGAACT
>SKTG01000143.1 GCA_007118045.1 Nitriliruptoraceae bacterium | reverse complement strand
GGAACGGACCCAGGAGGAGTTCTTCCACACCTTCAACGCGCTCCACAACGCGGAGAAGCAGATCGTCATCTCCAGCGACCGACCCCCGAAGCAGATCGCGGCGCTCGAGGATCGGCTCCGCAGCCGGTTCGAGTGGGGGCTGATGACCGACGTCCAGCCCCCGGACCTCGAGACCCGCATCGCGATCCTGCGCAAGAAGTCGGAGACCGATCAGCTCGGCGTCACCCCCGACGTGCTCGAGCTGATCGCCTCCCGGGTCCAGTCCAACATCCGTGAGCTCGAGGGCGCGCTGATCCGCGTGTCCGCGTTCGCGAGCCTCCAACGGGCGCCGGCGGACCGGGCGATGGCCGAGGCGGTGCTCAAGGATCTCTTCCCGGACGGCCGCGACCGTGAGGTCTCGGTCCAGCTCATCATGGACGAGGTGGCCGACTACTTCTCCCTGAGCGTGGAGGAGCTGTGCTCCGCCTCACGGAGCCGACAGCTCGTCACCGCGCGTCAGATCGCCATGTACCTCGTGCGCGAGCTCACCGAGATGTCCCTGCCACGCATCGGCAAGGCGTTCGGTGGGCGCGACCACACCACGGTCATGCACGCGAAGTCCAAGATCGCCCGTCTGATGCAGGAGCGCCGCGCCATCTACGACCAGGTGCAGGAGCTCACCAACCGCATCAAGACCCGCGCGAGCCAGGCGTGAACGAGGTCGTCGGGCCCCGGGCCCGGCCCACCGACCCCAGGTTCGTCCACAGTTTCCACAGGATCCTGTGGACGAACCTGTTCGCGAGGGGTGGACGCGGTGGGGAGACCGACACCGAGACGGTGGATGACGGCGACTCTGCGTGTCTGGTCGGACGCTCAGTGTGCGCAGAGCGACGTGCCCGACCGTGCCTGGCGGGCTCACACGACGGCTGCGACCTGGGGACGGACGGTGGAGCGCCGGTGCAAAGATCGGCGGCGCCGTGGAAGCACATCCGTGTGGTTCGCGACGCTGTGGAGGACCCGCCCGTCGCCCACAGCACGGCCACCAGTCCCGAACCCGGCCTGAGCTGCGACGATGCCCGTCGTCCACACCGTGCACAGGCCCTACTACGGTGACGTCTTCTCGAAAGAGAAGACCCATTACTACCCGGTGCTGTGGACCGACCCGGTCAGGAGGAACACCGTGAAGCTGCGTGCCGAGCGCGCCGAGTTCGCCGAGGCGGTGTCCTGGGCCACCCGCACCGTCGGTGCCCGCGTGACCCTGCCGGCCCTGTCCGGGATCCTGCTCGAGGCGGGTGACGGCAAGCTGACGTGTCGTGCCACCGACCTCGAGGTGGCCGCGGAGATCTCGATCCCCGTGCAGATCGACCAGCCCGGGACCGCGCTGCTGCCGGGTCGGCTGCTCTCGCAGCTGGTCGCCCGGTTCCCCGACGCGCCGGTCCAGCTCAGCGGTGACGGCGACCGGGTCGAGATCAGCTGCGGCCGTGCCAACTTCAAGGTCCGGGGCATGCAGGCCGAGGACTTCCCGAGCCTCGCCGGACCCGCGCCGGGCGCTGCCCAGGGGGTGGTCAAAGCGGACGCGTTCGCGCGACTGGTCTCACAGGTCGCTCGCGCAGCCTCCAACGACGAGGGACGCCCGGTGCTCACGGGCGTCCAGCTCGAGGCGGCCGACGGTCGCCTGACCGCCGCGGCCACGGACAGCTACCGCCTCGCGGTCCGTTCGCTGGCCTGGGAGGAGGCCGTCGACGGCAGCGCACTCGTGCCGGCCCGCTCGCTGCAGGAGGCGGCCAAGGCCGCCGGCGAGGTCGGTGGCGCCGTGACGATGGTGCTCGAGGACGGGCAGGTCTCGTTCCTGTTCGGCGACCGCCGCCTGACCACCAAGCTGATCGAGGGGTCGTTCCCCAACTACTCCGCGCTGCTGCCGGACGCGCACGAGACCGCCGTGGTGGTCGAGCGCGCCGCGCTCGCGGAAGCGCTGCAACGTGTCGCGATCGTGGCGATGGGGCAGGCCAACACCCCGGTGACGCTGACGTTCGGCGACGGATCGGTCGACCTGGCCGCCACCAACCAGGAGATGGGCGACGCCGCCGAAGCGCTCCCGGCGGAGGTCGAGGGCGAAGGGTTGTCGATCGCCTTCAACCCCACCTTCCTGCTCGCCGGTCTCGAAGCCACGGGGACCGAACAGGTCCGCATCGAGCTGCGGGACGGCCTCAAGCCCGCGGTGCTCAGGCCACACAGCGCCGACGGTGACGTCGACGACCTGACCTACCTGCTGATGCCGATGCGGGTCAGCTGAGGCGGCGGCGCGGCCCGGGGAGGTACAGCGATGCGCCTGCGGCGGCTGGAGCTGATCGACATCCGCTCCTACGACCGGGTGGTCGTCACCTTCGGGCCCGGGGTGACGGTGCTGGTCGGCCCCAACGCGCAGGGCAAGACCAACCTGCTCGAGGCCATCCACCGGGCGGCCACGGGCAGCTCGCACCGGGTCAGTGGCGACGGCCCCCTGGTGCGGGCGGGCAGCGACCACGGTGTGGTGCGATGCGAGCTGCTCGGCGACGACGGTCGTCGTCGCACGCTCGAGCTCGAGGTCGGCGTCGGTCGTCGGACCCGCACGAAGGTGGACGGTCAGCAGGTCAGGCGAGCGGCCGACGCGGTCGGAGCGCTGCGCGTCGCGCTCTTCGCGCCCGAGGACATCGCGATCGTGCGGGGGGACCCGGGCGAACGGCGGCGCTTCCTGGACGATCTGCTGACCCAGCGACGTCCCGCCTTCGGTGCGGCCCGGGCCGAGTACGACCGTGCGCTCCGGCAGCGCAACCAGCTGTTGAAGCGGGCCCGGGGGCTGCCGGCGGACGCCCGCGCGGCCGCGGCGGCCACGATCGATGTCTGGACCGAGCAGCTGGTGACCCACGGCACGCAGCTGATCGCGGCACGCATCGCCGCGGTGCGCGCGCTGAGCGGCCCCGTCGATCGCTTCTACCGCGAGCTCGCCGACCGGCCCGAACCGGTCTCGATCCGCTACCAGGCCAGCGCCGGCCGGGACCTCGGCGTGCCGGACGTCACCGAGGATCCGTCGCTCGTCCCGGACCCCGCACCCATCGCCGACGCGTTCCGCGCGGCGCTCGCCGAGGCGGCCGAGGACGAGTTCGCCCGCGGTCTCACCCTGGTGGGTCCGCACCGTGACGACCTCGAGCTGACCATCGGCGCGCTCCCGGCGAAGGGCTACGCCTCGCACGGCGAGGTGTGGTCCCTGGCGCTGGCGCTCAAGCTCGCCACCGTCCAGGTCCTCGCCGAGGTCGGTGACCGCCCGGTGGTGCTCCTCGACGACGTGTTCGCGGAGCTCGACACCACCCGGCGCGACCGGCTGGCTCTGGCGTGCGCGGGGTTCGAGCAGGTCCTGGTCACCGCGGCGGTGGAGGCCGACGTGCCACTGGAGGGTGCACGGATCGAGGTGGCCCAGGCGGACGGCCTCACCCGTCTGCGACCGCGTGAGGGTGCCGCGGGGGCCGCATGACCGACCAGTCGGGTCAGGGTGGGCGGCGCCGAACCGGTCACGCCCGGCCGGGTCGTCGGACCGACGGCTCCGCCGAGGTGCGGCGGGCAGGCGCCAACGAGGACGAGCACGCCTACGCGCGCCGTCGGGCACAGCAGGCTCGCCGGCGCGCAGCGCAGGAACGGGCGTCGTTCGATCCGGCACCACCAGGCGACGACGAGTGGGTCGTCCCCGAGGAGGGCACCGACGGGTTGCGCCGTGTCGGGCCGCCCCAACCGCTCGGCGACGCGGTGTCGGCCCTGGTCGAGCAGCGTGGCTGGGCCGAGCGTCTGCGCGGTTCCAGCGCGTGGACGCGGTGGGACGAGATCGTCGGCGCGGACCTGGCCGCGCGATGCGAACCGGTGCGTCTGGCGGGCGGGATCCTGGTGATCCGGGCGGAGACGCAGACCTGGGCCGCGCAACTGCGCTACCTGCTCCCGCACCTGCGCGCCAACGCGGACCGGGTCCTCGGGGCGGACACGGTGCGCGAGATCCGTCTCATCGTCGGCACCCTGCAGGGGGCCAACGATCCGGAGGCCGAAGCCTGATCCGCGACGCGACCCACCGCTACGGCCGGAGCTTGACCCCGACGCGAGCCACGGCTGTGGCCGGAGCCTCGTCGCCCTCAGGACGACCGAGCGGGGGCCGGCGCGGCACGGCTGAACGACCGTGTGGCGAGGTTCGCTCGGCCCTAGCGCATCGCCCCCGGAACCGTCACCGTGGCACCTGCCCGGGTCCCGGGGCCCTCGTCGTCGTGCCGTGACGAGCATCCTCGGACCCTCCCGCTCCCGTCCGCTCCCACCGTCGAGGTCAGCATGATCGCCGTCGCCGAGCGCAGCTTCGCCGTGCTCGCGCTCGTCGCGATCGTCATCACCGTTGTCGCGGGGACCGCGCTGGTCACACGCCGGCCCCCTCCCTGGCTGGCCGACGCGGCCCTGCCTCTGGCCACGGCCATCGCCGTCGTGGCGACGGGGGGCTCGCTGCTGCTCTCCGAGGTGGCGGGCTACACGCCCTGCACGCTGTGCTGGTACCAACGCATCGCGATGTACCCGCTGGTGATCGTCCTCGGGGTCGCGGCCATGCGCGGCGACCGGTCGGCCTGGAGGGTCAGCGTGCCGCTCTCGGGCATCGGCGCGGCCATCGCGATCTGGCACATCGCCATCGAACGCCGCCCCTCGCTGGGCGGCGCCTGCGACCCTGCGGCACCCTGCTCGTTGATCTGGGTCCGCGAGTTCGGCTTCCTCACCCTGCCGACCATGGCCCTGATCGGGTTCGTCGCCATCGCGACCCTGAGCCTGGTCGCCCGTCACCGGCACGCCTGAGACCTGGTCGCCGGACCTCCTCGAACGCTCCCGAGCAGCACCACCGAAAGGCCGCAGCCATGACCACGACCTCCCGCGCGCAGCGAGGACGAGAGCACCGTGAGGCACGCCAACGGGCCAAGCAGCAGCAACAGCGCAAGCAGCGGCTGATGTTCGCCATCGTGGGCGCGGTGGTCCTGGTCCTCGCCGTGGTGATCGGGGTGCTCACCGTCGGTGAGTCGGCCGACCGGGCGGCCGTGCCCAGCACCACCGAGGTGGCGGGCGACCCGACCATCGAGGGGGAGCCGTTGCCGGGGGCGCCGGAGGACCCGAGCACGGACCAGGCGGCGGGAGATCCCGTCCCGGTCGCCTCGGGAGCCGACTTCGACGGCGAGCCGGTGACGGTCGGCGAGCCGGGAACGCCGCAACTGGTCATGTTCATGGCGTCCTGGTGCCCGGCGTGCCAGGAGGAGTTGCCGGAGGTGGTCGAGTGGCTCGACGCCGGCGGCCTGCCGGAGGACGTGGAGATCGTCTCCGTCGCCACGAGCCTCGACGACACCCGCCCCAACTGGCCGCCGCAGGACTGGTTCGAGGAGGAGGGCTACGACGGCCCGGTCCTGGTCGACGACGTGAGCTCCTCCGTCGCCGAGGCCTACGGGCTGCAGGCGACGCCCTACTGGGTCGCGATCGACGGCGACGGTCAGGTCGCGGTGCGCGTGTCCGGCATGATCGGCCAGGAGCAGCTCGACGCCCTGGCCGACACGGTCAGCGGCACCTAGCCCCGCGGCCGCGTCATGCCCGAGCTCCCCGACCTCGAGGACTACCTGGCGGCGCTGCGGCCACGGGTGGTGGATGCCGGCATCGACCGTGTGCGTATCAGGAGCTTCTCGCTGCTGCGGACCTACGACCCACCCATCGAGGCGCTCGAGGGCCGTCGGGTCGTGGCCGTCCGTCGGCTCGGCAAACGGTTGGTGTTCAGCGTCGAGGACGACCTGCACCTGGTCCTGCACCTGATGATCGCCGGTCGGCTGCGGTGGCGCGATCACGGTGCGCCGGTGCCGGGCAGGATCGGGCTGGCGGCGGTGGACCTCTCCGTGCCCGGCGACCCGGAGGCGCCCGGTGGAGCGCTGATCCTCACGGAGGCCGGTACCACCCGACGGGCGTCGCTGCACGTGGTCAGGGGCGAGGACGCCCTCGCCGAGCACGACCGTGGGGGGCTCGAGCCTCTGGAGCTCGACGTGGAGACCTTCGCGGCGCAGCTGCGTCTCGAGAACCGCACCCTCAAACGCGCCCTGACCGATCCGCGCCGCTTCGCCGGGATCGGCAACGCCTTCAGCGACGAGATCCTCCACGCCGCCGGTCTGTCACCCGTGCGTCGCAGCCACCAGCTCGACGACGACGAGGTGACACGGCTGCATGCCGCGACGCGGGAGGTCCTCAGGAGCTGGGTGACCCGGTTGCGTGAGGAGACCGGCGAGGGCTTCCCGGAGAAGGTGACGGCGTTCCGCGATGGGTTCGCGGTGCACGGCAAGCACGGGCAACCGTGCCCCGACTGCGGCACGCAGGTTCAGCGCATCCGCTACGCCGACAACGAGACCAACTACTGCCCGCGGTGCCAGACGGACGGCAAGGTGCTCGCCGACCGTGGTCTCTCGCGGCTGCTCAAGGACGACTGGCCCCGGACGGTCGACCAGCTCGAGGGGGCCTGAGCAACCACCACGCCACGATGGCCGATCCGGCGCGTCTCGGCGCTCTCGACGTCGCCGGGGCGCCGGCCAGGGTGGGGTACGTGACCGGGGGTCGTGCCGTCCACAGGGCGTCTCAGTGCGCCGTCGTGGCGGGTCGCGCCTGGTAGGCTGGCGGATGCCCTACGTCGTGCGAGATCCTCGCGCCCACGGGCCTCGCGGCCCCACAGCGCGCCGCCCTCTCCCGGGCGTGGCTCGCAGCGCTCCGCGCGAGTGACGTTCACCGCCCCCGACAGGAGAGGCCGACGCTTGGCTGCCGCCCCCGATGCTGCGTCCCCGGACCCGATCCACGCCACGTCCCCGGCTCCCACCCTCGACCGGTCGGGCAACGGCGACTACAGCGCGAAGAACATCACCGTGCTGGAGGGGCTGGAGGCCGTCCGCCGACGTCCCGCGATGTACATCGGCTCCACGGGGACGCGCGGGTTGCACCACCTCGTCTGGGAGGTCGTCGACAACTCGGTGGACGAGGCGCTGGCCGGGCGGTGCTCACACATCGAGGTGACGCTGCTCGCGGACGGCGGCGTGCGCATCAGCGACGACGGCTCCGGCATCCCGGTCGACCTGCACGAGAAGGAGGGGCGGTCCGCGCTCGAGGTGGTCCTGACCGTGCTGCACGCCGGGGGCAAGTTCGACTCCCAGGCCTACGCCGTCTCCGGGGGGCTGCACGGGGTCGGCATCTCCGTGGTCAACGCGCTGTCCACCCGGCTGGTCGCCGAGGTCCGCCGCGACGGAGGGCTGTACCGACAGAGCTACCAGCGGGGCATCCCCGACGGTCCCATCGAACGCGTCGGCGAGCCCACCCCCCACCTCGAGGGCATCCGCGAGGGCCAGGAGATCACCGGCACCACGATCTCCTTCTGGCCGGACCCGGAGGTGTTCGTCGAGGGCATCGACTTCTCCGCGGACACGATCGGACGACGCCTCCGGGACACGTCCTTCCTGACGGCGGGGCTGCGCATCATCGTCACCGACGAACGGCCCGCCGAGGCGGACGAGCCCGACCCGCCGCGCGTCGAGGAGTTCCACGCACCAGGCGGTCTCCGGGACTTCGTCGACCACATCCGTCACACCAAGGCGAAGGACGGACTGCACGGGACGATCCACTTCGAGGCGGAGGAGCAGGGGCCGAACGGCCCCCAGTCGGTCGAGGTCGCCCTGCAGTGGATCAACGACTTCAACGACTCCATCCTCTCCTTCGCGAACACGATCAACACGCACGAGGGCGGCACGCACGAGGAGGGTTTCCGGACGGCGATCACCTCGGTGATCAACCGGTGGGCGAAGGACAAGGGGCTGCTGCGCTCCAAGGAGGTCGACGCCCTCACGGGGGACGACCTGCGGAGCGGCCTGGTCGCCATCGTCTCCGTCAAGGTCGGCGATCCCCAGTTCGAGGGCCAGACCAAGACCAAGCTCGGCAACAGCGAGGTCAAGTCCTTCGTGCAGACCACCACCTACGCGCGACTGGGTGAGTGGCTCGACGAGCACCCCAACGAGGGCAAGCTCATCGTGCAGAAGGCCGAGGGCGAGGCCCAGGCACGCATCGCCGCGCGCAAGGCCCGTGACCTGACGCGGCGCAAGTCGCTGCTCGAGTCCACCTCCCTGCCCGGCAAGCTCGCCGACTGCCAGAGCCGCGACCCGGCCGAGTCCGAGCTCTACATCGTGGAGGGCGACTCGGCGGGTGGCTCCGCCAAGATGGCGCGTGACCGGCGCACGCAGGCGATCCTGCCCATCCGGGGCAAGATCATCAACGTGGAGAAGGCCAGGCTGCCGAAGATCCTGGCCAACACGGAGGTCCAGGCGCTGATCACGGCGATGGGGACCGGCTTCGCGGAGGACTTCGACGTCGAGAAGGCCCGCTACCACAAGCTCGTGCTGATGGCCGACGCCGACGTCGACGGTGCCCACATCCGCACCCTGTTGCTGACCTTCTTGTTCCGGCACATGAAGCCGCTGATCGAGGCGGGGTACGTCTACCTCGCGCAGCCTCCCCTCTACCTCGTGTTCCACCCCACCCGCAAGAAGGAGCTGCACTACGCCTTCTCCGACGCGGAACGTGACGGCATCGTCGCCACGATCCGCGAGACCGTGCCGGACAAGAAGATCGAGGTGCAGCGGTTCAAGGGGCTCGGCGAGATGGACCCGGACCAGCTGTGGGAGACCACGATGGACCCGGAACGGCGCACCCTGAAGCTGGTGACGATGGACGATGCGGCCGCCGCCGACGAGATGTTCTCGATACTGATGGGCGACGACGTGGCCTCGCGACGGGACTTCATCCAGGCCAACGCCAAGTACGCCACGTTGGACGTCTGACATGCGACCCGGAGGTGAGGTGCCGTCGGGTCGCCGCGACGAGCAGGCACAGCAGGGCGCCGTGACGCGCGCGCTGTTGTGGCTGCTCGGCGGGGTCCTGGTCGGCGTCGGGCTGATGTTCGCGGTGGCACCCGAGCTCGTGGCACAGCCGGGCGAGCTCGGACAGCTCGGCCTGCTCGTGGTGGCTGCCGGGGTCCCGGGCCTGATCGTCCTGCTCGCCGTGGTCCGCCGCCGTCGCCGCCTCGACGAACGGGAGCGCTGAGATGGACCGCACCTCGCGCGCGGCGCTGGTCGCCGCGGTCATCGCGTTCGCGGCCGTCGGTGGCCTGGGTGTCCTCCTGGGGCTGCCCGCCGCCCCCTCGTTGACCACAGGCGCGGTGATCGCCGTCGTCTCGGCCCTGCTGATCCACGCCGCCGCCCGCCGTGCCGAGAGCTTCCACCACCCCGACGAACCCGGCGAGCGCTAGCCCCCGGCGCCCCGCCCCGCCGAGCACCCGTGCTCGCGCACCGACCCACACCCCACGGAGGACCACGTGGCCGACGACCCGACACCCGACGACCCCACCAGCGCGACGCCGGACGGGTCCGACGGCGGCCCTGCGGAGGGCGCCAACGCCCAGCGCCCCGGTCTCGAGGGCACGGTGGAGCGCACCCCCGGCGACCCCGTCCCACGGACCGAGGACGGGACCCCGCTGGACGAGAAGGGCGGCGTCCTCGCCGCACGGGTCGAGCCCGTGGTCATCGAGGACGAGATGCGCTCGTCCTACGTCGACTACGCCATGTCGGTCATCGTGGGGCGCGCGCTGCCGGACGTCCGTGACGGCCTCAAGCCGGTCCACCGTCGCATCCTCTACTCGATGGACGAGACCGGGCTGCGTCCCGACCGGCCGTACCGCAAGTGCGCCTCGGCCGTGGGCGACGTGATGAAGAAGTACCACCCGCACGGGGACTCGGCGATCTACGACGCCCTGGTGCGGATGGGCCAGGACTTCTCCATCCGCTACGAGCTGATCGACGGGCACGGCAACTTCGGCTCGGTCGACGGCGACCCTCCGGCCGCGATGCGGTACACGGAGTCGCGGCTGTCCCGGCTGGCGATGGAGCTGCTGCGCGACATCGACGAGGAGACCGTCGACTTCGTCCCGAACTACGACGGGTACGAGGACGAGCCGCTCGTCCTGCCCGGCCGGTTCCCCAACCTGCTCGCCAACGGCGCGACGGGGATCGCGGTCGGGATGGCCACGAACATCCCGCCGCACAACCTCGGCGAGCTCATCGACGCCACGATCGCCCTGATCGACGACCCGTCGCTGACGGCGACGCAGCTGATGGAGTACGTCCCCGCGCCCGACTTCCCGACCGGGGGCCTGATCCTCGGTAACCGGGGCGCGCACGAGGCGTACACGACCGGACGCGGCTCGATCAAGGTCCGTGCGGTATGCACCATCGAGGAGGCCGAACGGGGCCGCGAGCGCGAGCGGATCGTGATCACCGAGATCCCCTACATGGTCAACAAGGCGAACCTGCTGCGCAAGATCGCCGAGCTGGTCAACAACAAGGTGATCGGAGGGATCGCGGACCTGCGCGACGAGTCCTCGCGTGAGGGCATGCGCGTCGTGGTCGACCTCAAGCGGGACGCCAACGCGCAGGTGGTGCTCAACCAGCTGTACAAGCACACCCAGCTGCAGGACACCTTCGGCGTGAACCTGCTCGCGCTGGTCGACGGTATCCCGAAGACGCTGACGCTGGACCAGGCGCTCGGCCACTACGTCGCGCACCAGGTCGACGTGATCACCCGACGGACCCGGTACCGGTTGCGCAAAGCCGAGGAGCGCGCGCACGTCCTCGAAGGGCTGCTCGTCGCCCTGGACCACATCGACGAGATCATCGCCTTGATCCGGGCCAGCGAATCCGCCGACACCGCCCGGGCCGAGCTGATGACCCGGTTCGAGCTCTCGGACGTCCAGGCGCAGGCGATCCTGGACATGCAGCTGCGTCGACTGGCTCAGCTGGAACGCCAGCGGATCCAGGACGAGTACGACGAGCTCCAGGAGCTGATCGCCGAGCTGCGCTCGATCCTGGCCGATCCCTCCCGGATCCGCGCCATCATCAAGGAGGAGCTCGGCGCCATCCGCCAGCGCTTCGCAGACCCCCGTCGTTCCCGCATCGTGCCCGACGACGGTGCCATGTCCGTCGAGGACCTCATCCCCGTCAGCGACGTGGTGATCACCCTCACCCGCTCGGGCTACGTCAAGCGGACACCGGTCGACTCCTTCCGCACGCAGAAGCGGGGTGGTCGCGGGGTCCGGGGCGCGGACATGAAGGAGGACGACATCGTCGCCGACCTCCTGACGTGCTCGAGCCACGACCATCTGCTGTTCTTCACCAACCAGGGCCGCGTCTACCGCATCAAGGCCTACCAGGTCCCGGAGAAGTCACGGGCCGCCAAGGGCGTCTACGTGGCGAACGTGCCCGGGCTCGCCCTCGAACCGGACGAGACCGTGGCCGCCGTCATGGCACTGCGCGCGTTCACGCCCGACCGCTACCTCGTGTTCGCGACCCGACAGGGCACGGTCAAGCGCACGCAGCTCGACGCGTTCGATTCGCCGCGGGCGGTCCTGATCGCGATCAACCTCGCGGAGGGGGACGAGCTGATCGGGGTGGCCGTCACCGACGGTGAGCGCGACCTCGCCCTCGTGTCGCGACGAGGTCAGACGATCCGCTTCTCGGAGCACGACGCACGTGCGATGGGCCGCGCCGCCGCCGGTGTCCGCGGCATGCGACTCGAGGCCGGGGACGAGCTCCTCGCCATGGCGCCGGTCCCCGCCGGGGGCGAGGACGACACGCCGGAGGACAGCGGCGCCTTCCTGCTCGTCGTGACCCAGCAGGGGTACGGCAAGCGGACCCCGCTCGAGAACTACCCCACCCAGCGTCGGGGTGGCCTCGGGGTGCGCACCGTCAAGCTCACCGAGGCCCGGGGCGCTCTCGCCGGGGCACTGGTCGTGCCCTACGAGGCGGAGGTCCTGCTGGTGACCGACCACGGCACGTTGATCCGGATGGACCTCGCCGACGTGCGACCGATGGGCCGCGCCACGCAGGGTGTCTCGCTCATGCGGCCAGGTGACGATGCCCGCGTCGTCGGGGTCGCGATGGTCGTGGACGACGCCGCGATCGAGGACCCCGACACGGCGGTGACGCCCTTGGGCGCCGAGCCGGCCGCTCCGCAGTAGCCTCGCCCCGCACCCCACAGGAGCCCAGCGTGGTCCGCCGCCGCCTGACGATCAAACGACTCGACCCCTGGTCGGTGCTGAAGTTCGGCGCCGTCGTGAACATCGTCTTCTTCGCGATCTTCATGCTGGTCGCCGCCATCGTGTGGTTCATCGTCGACCGTCTCCAGCTGATCGATCAGGCGTGCGAGATCGCCACCGACGTCGGTCTGGCCGAGTGCGCGGTCGACGGCGGCAGCCTCTTCCAGGTCCTCGCGCTGCTCGGAGCCATGTGGATCATCGTGCAGACCGCGATCTTCGTCTTCCTCGCGTTCCTGCACAACCTCATCGCCGACCTCACCGGTGGCCTGGTGATCGGCACGGTGGAGGACGGGCCCGTCTACCGACCGACCGCGACCTCGGGTCCCGCGGTCGCCTCGACCCAGACGGCGGCACGCAGCCGCGAGCGGCCCGTCGCGGAGCCGAGCGAGCCCGTGACGTCGACGGGGGCCACCGGGGCCACCGGATCCACGGTCGGGCAGCGCGACCGCACCGGCCGTGTGCCGGCGGATGATCACGGCACGCAGGACCAGCAGCCGGTGGGTCGCCCACGCGGGACCGACACCGAGCTCTTCGAGGATCGCTGAAGGCGCTGCCGCCCTGCTCGTGTCGGACGGCCCGCGACCAGGGGCGGGGGCCACGTCCTGCCGGGGCCCGTTCGCTCCCCGTCCGGGGGCTCGCTATCCTTCGCCGCTGCGGTGACGCGCGGGACGCGCGCCGTGTCGGGGCCAATAGCTCAGCCCGGTTAGAGCGCACCCCTGATAAGGGTGAGGTCGGAGGTTCAAGTCCTCCTTGGCCCACAGCACAGCAGCATCTCGTCGACCACCCGCCCACGCCGGCCTCGTCTTTCGCCCGACGCTGGAACGTGCCGTCACGGATGGGGTCGCTCGGCCGGGCCACCCCGGGGTCGGAGCCGCTAGGGTCGCTCGTCAGCGGCCACATCGACGTCCCCGTAGGAGGTAGGCATGGGCAAGTCCCGGGTGAGCAAGAGGATCGACAAGCTCGAGAAGGAAGCCGACCAGCTGCGCAAGAAGGCCGAGAAGAAGGGCAAGCAGCTGCAGTCCGACGCGTCCGACAAGATCGACGAGCTCACCAAGGAGGACAAGAGCGGCAAGGGTGGCGTGATCACCCTGGTGCTCGCGGCCGTCGGCGTCGTCGCCGCCGTCCTGCTCAAGAGGAAGCGGGACCAGGAGCTCGACGAGGCGCTCTGGGAGGAGCCCCGCTCGATCTGACCCGGACGCCGAACGCACCTCGGAGATGACCGGCCCGCGGGCCGGTCATCGTCGTTGGACGACCGAAGACGCCTCGGCGGGACCGTTCGGCGTGCGGGGCGCTCGGACCGCGACCTCGTCCCGCCCCTGCTCGTCCAGGGAGCTCGTCATGCTGACGAGGAACCGTCGCAGGGTCTCGCGTTCGGACCGGTCGAAGCCCCCGAGCACGTCCTCGACGGTGCGCGCCACGGAGCCGAAGAACGCTCCGGCCGTGCTGGCCGCGTCCGGGGTGATCGCGACGTGGCGACGTCGACGGTCCTGGTCGTCGGCGTGCCGTGCGACGTGACCGACCCGTTCGAGCCGGTCGACCAGGCGGGTCGTGGCACCGGTGGACAGCTCCAGTGCCGCCGCCAGCTCGCCCGCGGTGAGGCGGCCGCCCGCCATGGCCAGGGCGGACAACGCCTGGACGTCGGTGACGTGCAGGTCCTGAGCCGCCGCGAAGCGGCTGCCCAGCGCGTGCATCTGGGTCCCGAGCAGGTGCAGCAGCTCGACGATCGCGGTGTCGAGCGGCTCGTCGGATGGGGACGCTGTGGTGGAGGGAGGCCGTCGTGGCTCGGGGCGGACCCCGCCCTGCGAGCCCGATCCCACGTCGGACCGCACGTGCTCGCTCGCGGGGGGTTGGGCCATGTGGCGACGGTACCTCGCCACGGTCGGTCCCCCGACGGGCCCCCGCGCCGTCGGCGAGGGCGCTCCTGTGGACGAGGGAGCGTCACACGGGCGGGGAACTCCACGTATGTGAACACAGCTGTGGAACTCCAGG
>SKTG01000389.1 GCA_007118045.1 Nitriliruptoraceae bacterium | reverse complement strand
GCCCACCAGGATCACGAACTCCTGATCCTCGATCTCCAGGTTCAGATCGAAGATCGCCTGCGTCCCATCGGGATACACCTTCTGGATGTCATCGAACACCACGTTGGCCATGGATCTCTTCTCCCTGTGTGTCTCCGGCGTCCACTATGGCGGTCGGAGGACCTTCCTGCAAGCGCGTTCGGAGCGGTGTGGCGACCGTCTCTGTCCACGGTCATCGGCGGCGCCCGCGGTCGGGGACCACCGGGCCGGTCGTCCGTCGAACGACCAGCCGTATGGGGTACAGCTCATGGACGGCTTCGACCGTCTCGTCGCGTAGTCGGTCCAACAGCAGCTGCGCCGCGCGTTCCGCCTGTCCCACGACGTCCTGGCGGATCGTGGTCAGACCGATGTACTCGGACACCTCGTGGTCGTCGATCCCGATCACCGACAGCTCCTCGGGGACCCCGAGCCCGGCATCGCGGGCGACCTGGATCGCACCGATGGCCATCTCGTCGGAGCAGGCGAAGACCGCGGTCGGTGGCTCCTCGAGGGCGAGCAGGCGATGCATCGCCTCCGCACCCCCCTCGAGGGAGAAGTTGCCGGGGACCGCGAGGGAGGGGTCGTAGTCGAGACCCGCGGCCGCGAGGGCCTGCTGGTAGCCGTGGAAGCGGTCCACGGGAGCCGAGAAGCCGAAGGGATCGTCCTCGATGCCGCCGATCTGCGCGATCCGGGTGTGCCCCAGGCTGGTCAGGTGCCCGACCGCGAGCCGGGCCGCGGCCGCGTTGTCCACGGCCAACCCGGAGACGCCCGCCATCAGGGAGCCGATGGTGACCATGGTCACCCCGGCCGCGGCGACGGTGTCCAGCTGCTGCGCATCCAGTGGCGTGTCGCTGATCACGAGCCCGTCCACGCGCTTGCGGAACGGCAACGCCTCCAGGAACGGGCCGACACCCCCGGCGCCGGACATGGTGAACGGCAGCACCTCGTAGCCCCGCGCCCCGACCACGCCCTCCACCCCGGTGAACACGCGCGAGTAGTACCACTGGCCGAGCATGGGCACGACCAGGCCGACGGTCTGGCTCCGCCCCCCGGCCAGGCGCGAGGCGGTGGGGTCGACCACGTACTGCAGGTCCGCGGCCGCCCGCAGCACCCGCTCCCGCGTCGAGGGGGCCACGTTGGGCAACCCGCGCAGGGCCCGGGAGACGGTGGCGACCGAGACGTCGGCGCGGTCGGCGACGTCGTCGATGGTCGCACTCGCCGGGGGCGCGACCATCATGCGCCGAGCCTCCGTGACCGCCAGGTGGTCGCCGACCTCGTCGCCGGACCGCCACGAGGAGGGCCCGCTGGGACCCGCGCACACCGCGTCATCGGCCGCGCATCCGCCGTCGCCGGCGGTGCGCACACGGACCCTGCGGTCCCTGCGGTCCACACGATTGCCGCGATCGCTCCGCCGTCCCTCATGGCGGGGCTCCCGTCCCGCCACCGGCGAACGTACACCCACCGAGACTCGCCGTGCAAGCGCTTGCACGGCGATCCCCGGTCGACTGGACTGGCGACCTCACGAGTGGATCGAGGAGCGTCCATGCGGCAGCGGGCGGGTGACTGGCTGGCCGGCACGGTGGGGTACCAGATCTACGTCCGGTCGTTCCGGGACGGCGACGGCGACGGTGTCGGTGACCTCGCCGGCGTGCGCGAGGGTCTCGACCACCTCGCCGACCTGGGTGTCGACGTCGTCTGGCTCACCCCGTTCTACCCCTCGCCGGGGGCCGACCACGGCTACGACGTCAGCGACCATCTCGACGTCGATCCCCGCCTCGGCGGCCTCGACGAGTTCCGGGGTCTGCTGGCCGACGCGCAGGCGCTCGGGCTGCGCGTGCTGATCGACCTCGTACCCAACCACACCTCGGACCAGCATCCCTGGTTCGTCGACGCTCGAGGAGCGCGCGACAGCGAGCACCGCGACTTCTACGTGTGGCGGGACCCGGCTGCGGACGGCGGGCCGCCGAACAACTGGGTCAGCCACTTCGGTGGGCCGGCATGGAGCTTCGACGAGGTGACGGGCCAGTACTACCTGCACCTGTTTCTGCCCGAGCAGCCCGACCTGAACTGGGCGGAGCCCCGCGTGCGCGAGGCCTTCGCCACGATCCTGACGACCTGGTTCGAACGCGGCGTCGACGGGGTCCGCATCGACGTGGCGCACGCGCTGGTCAAGGATCCCGGCCTCCGCGACAACCCGCTGCTGGACGCCGCGGTCCCGCTCGACGAGCCCGCCGACGGCGACCCCCACCTCGTCTTCCACCGCTTCGAGCACGTCCACGACCTCGACCAGGCCGGCGTCGTCGAGATCTACCGCGACTGGCGGCGCCTGGCCGACGAGCACGGTGCCGTCCTGCTGGGCGAGGTCTTCCTGCTCGACGCCGACGAGGTCGCCCGCTACGTCGCCGACGGCGCGTTGCACGCCGCGTTCTGCTTCCCGACCCTCAAGACCAGCTGGGACGCGGACGCCATGCGGGCCGCCCTGCGTCCCTTCGCCGACGGCAGCGACGATCGGGTCGCCTGGCCGCTGTCGAGCCACGACGACCCCCGCGCCGCGAGCCGCTTCGGTGGCGGCGAGCTGGGAGCGCGACGCAGCCTCGCCTACTTCACGCTGCTGTGCGGACTCCCGGGGACCCCGTTCCTCTACCAGGGTGACGAGCTCGGGCTCGACGACGGGGCTCTGCCGCCGTACGTCGCCGAGGACCCGATCGCGGCCCGGAACCCGGGCGCGGTCGGCCGCGACCCGCAACGGACCCCGATGCCGTGGGCGCCGGGGCCGGGGTTCGGCTTCACGACGGGCGAGCCGTGGCTACCGTTCGGCACCAACCGGGACGACAGCCGGACGGTGGCGGCCCAGCGCGGCGACCCGACCTCGCCGCTGGAGCGCACCCGGGCCCTGCTGGCCACCCGGCGCCGGCTGACGGCGCTGACCGACGGCTCCCCGACGCACTGGGTCCTGGACGAGGGACCGCTCGTGATCATCGAACGGGGCGAGGGAGAGGTACTGGTGGCGCTGCACGTCGGCGACGGCGGAGGCCCGGCGGGCCTGGTGCTGCCGGAGGGCTGCCGGCTCGCCTTCGCCTCGGGGGACCACGTCAGCCTCGTCGACGACGAGCTCGTGCTCCCCGAGGACACCGCCGCGATCGTGGAGCTCGAGCCGAGCGCCCAGGATACGGGGCAGATCGGACCGGACCCCGGCGACCGGGCGCTGCTCGATGCGGCGGCCAGGGAGGCGAGCGCGTGATCGTCGTCGCGGGCGAGGCGCTGATCGACCTGGCGCCCCGCGAGGGGTTGTTGCTCCCACTGGCGGGTGGCTCGCCGTACAACGTCGCGATCGGTCTGGGCCGCCTCGGTGCCACCACGGCCTTCGCCGGCCCCCTCTCGAGCGACCGGTTCGGCGGCCTGCTCGGGGGGCGGCTGCTCACCGCCGGGGTCTCCCTCGATCTGGCACCCAGGACCGACGAGCCGACGACCCTGGCCGTGGTGCACCTCGACGACCGAGGGCGGGCCAGCTACGCCTTCTACCTCGAGGGGACCTCGACACGGGCGCTGACGGCCGGGAGCCTGCCGACCCTGCCCGAAGGCGCCGCGTTGCACGTCTCGTTCGGCGCGGTCGTGGCCGACACCCCGGGAACCGGACCCGCGTTGACGACGCTGCTGACCGACACACCGGGCCTGCGGCTCACCAGCCTCGACCCCAACGTACGTCCGGGGGTGATCGCCGATCTCGGCAGCTACGCGGAACGCATCGAACGGCTGATCGGGGCGGTCGACCTCGTGAAGGTCAGCGACGAGGACCTCCTGCTGCTGCACCCGGGAGCCGACCCGCTCTCCATCGCCCGCCGGTGGGCGGGCGCCGGACCGGCCGCGGTGGTCGTCACACTAGGACCCGACGGCGCGGTCGCCGTCCGTCCCGACGGCACCGAGCTCGCGGTGCCCGGCCGGCAGGTCGTCGTGGTCGACACCGTGGGCGCCGGCGACGCCTTCACGGCGGGCCTGCTGGCGTGGTTGGACGACCACGATCAGCTCGATCGCGGCACGCTCACGACGATGCCGGACGCGGG
>SKTG01000150.1 GCA_007118045.1 Nitriliruptoraceae bacterium | reverse complement strand
GTCAGGCCGGTCGCCGGTGATCATGACCACCCGGATCGCTGCGGCGTGCAGGGTGGCGATCGCGGCGCCGGCGGCTTCCCGCGGCGGGTCCTGCAGGCCGAGCACACCCAACGGCGTCAGCTCGGCGAAGAGGGCGTCGTCGTCCGGGTCGGCGCCGGGTGCGGGGCCGTGCGCCATGGCCAGGGTGCGTAGCGCCTTGCCGGCGAACACCTCCGCGGCGGCGATCAGAGCGTGGTGCGCGTCGGGGTCGAGCAGGACCTCGGGGGCGCCTTTGGCGAGCACCGCCCCGTCGATGATCACGGCCATCCGCTTGGTGTCGGAGCTGAACGGGACCTCTCGCTCACGGGTGCTCGACTCGCGCAGCTCCCGCCAGCCGAGGCCGTGTTCCGCGGCGCCGTGGAGCAGGGCCACTTCGGTCGGGTCACCGACCGGGTCGCCATCGGGGTCGACGTCGGCGTCGTTGCACAGCACCGCGACCCGCCACAGCTGGTCGTGGTCCGCGCCGTCGGCGAGGACGAGGTCGACGACCTCCATCTCGTTGCGGGTGAGGGTGCCGGTCTTGTCGGAGCACACCACGGTGGTCGACCCGAGCGTCTCCACGGCCGGGAGCCGGCGCACCAGCGCGTTGCCGACCGCCATCCGGCGCATCCCCACCGCGAGGGTTAGCGTCGCGACCGCGGGCAGCCCCTCGGGAACGACGGCGATCGCGAGCGCGACCGCGATCTCGGCCATCTCGGCGACCTCGCGGCCCCGGAGTAACCCGACCCCGAACAGCGCCGCGGCCCCGACCACGACCCCGACCGCCAGACGGCGACTGAGCTGATCGAGACCGCGCTGCAGCGGCGCCTGGGTCTGCTCAGCCGAGCCGGCGAGCTCGGCGATCCGTCCCATCTGGGTGCCACGGCCGGTCGCGACCACGACGCCACGGCCGCGGCCGGCCAGCACGGTCGTGCCCAGGAACACCATGTTGGACCGGTCACCGACCGCAGCGTCCTCGGCGACCGGGTCGGTCGACTTGGTGACCGCGTCGCTCTCCCCGGTCAGCCCAGCTTCCTCGACCTGGAGCCCTTCGGCCTCGATGAGCCGGACGTCAGCGGGGACCTGCTCGCCGGCCTCGATACCGACGATGTCGCCGGGGACGAGCTCGCCCGCGTCGATCTCGTCGCGACGGTCATCACGCTCGACCTCGGCGACCGTGCCCATCAGCTCCCGCAGGGCGGCCATCGACCGGGCGGCCTGCAGCTCGGTCGCGAACCCGACGACCGCGTTGACGACGAGCACCACCAAGATCGCGACCGCCTCGACGGTCTCACCGACGACGAACCCGATGATTCCGGCGCCGAGCAGCAGCACCACCACCGCGCTGGCGAGCTGGTTCCACAGCAGCCGCACCCAGCCGATCCCGCGGTCCTCACCGAGCTCGTTGCGGCCGTGCACGCCGCGACGCCGCGCCAGTTCGTGGTGCGACAGCCCTCGCTCGGCATCGACCTGCAGCGCAGCGAGTACCTCATCGACCGGAAGTGCGTGGGGAGCGCCGGGAAGCTCGAGGGCTCCCGGTCGTCGTGCGGGGCGAGCCATGGCCCGCAGCCTACGCGGCGCCGAATCGCAGGGTCCCGGTCCGAGCCTCTCGCCCGACGAGCACAGCCCTGTCGCCGCTCGCTCCGCTGAGCGCCGGTGGCCTCTACCACCCATCGACGGGCCGAGGTTGGATCGGAGCCGTGGCACGAGACGAGGAGGTGCCGAGTGGGTTCGGTGACGATCGAGCGCAGCGTGGAGCTATCCGCTCCTGCCAGCCGCGTGTGGGCGGCCACACGGACCCCGGAGGCCTTCCGGTACGTCACCCGCGAGCTGCTGCGTATCACCGGGCTCCCCCGCACTGGCCGGTTCGGACAGGGCGCGCGGATCGAGGGGTGGCTGTTGCTGGGCGGGGTGTTGCCGCTGCACCGACACCACCTCGAGGTCGTCCGCGTCGACCACGCCGCGATGACGCTGTCCAGCCACGAGTGGGGCGGGGTCCTGCGTCGATGGGACCACGACATCATCGTCGAGCGGCTCGACGACGACCGGTCGCGCTACACCGACCGGGTCCTGATCGACGCGGGCCCGTTCACGATGCCCGTGGCGGTGTTCGCCTGGCTGTTCTACCGCTACCGCCAGCGCCGCTGGCGCAAGCTCGTGCGCCGGGCACCCGCCCGGTGACCGCGCGACGTACCGTGGTCACGAGCGGTCGGGGTCGACCGCAGGAGCTCGCGCGATGAGCGAAGACGACGCGGCGGGGGCTGGACCCGTCGTGAACGCCCCCCGCCAGCGTCGACGGCGCCGGGGGACGCAGCGGTCGCGGCTGCGGACGGTCCGCTCCAGCGGTTGTTGGCCGCGGGGCGGGTCGGCTGGGCGGTCATCGGTGTCGCCGGCGCGGTCGTGATCGTCGGGTTCGTCGTCGGGCGGCTGTCGCTGGTGGTGGTGCCGGTGGTGTTGGCCTTGTTCCCTGCCACGTTGCTGGTGCCGGTGGCGGACCGGTTGAAGCGGCGCCTGCCTGACGCGCTGGCGGCCAGCCTCACGCTCGTCGCCGGGTTCGTCGCCATGGGGCTGGTGATCGGGTTGATGGTGCCGCTGGTCGCTGCTGAGCTGCCCCGGCTGGCCGACTCCGCGAGCGAGGGTGTGGCCGAGGTCGCACGGTTCGTCGACGAGGGACCGTTCGGTCTCGATCTCGGCGGGGTGGGGGGGCTGCTCGACCGGGCGCGCGAGCAGCTGGGAGACCTGGATGAGCTCGCCGGTCCGGCACTGGATGCGGCCATGACGGCGCTGGAGATCGTCGTCGCCACCGTGCTGTTGCTGGTGGTGCTTTTCTTCTACCTCAAGGACGGCGGCCGGATCGGCCGGGGCCTGCTCGCGGTCGTCCCCCCCTCGCACCTCCGGCCGCGGGTTGCGCGGGTCGGGGAGCAGGCGTGGCAGACGCTCGGTGTGTTCTTCCGTGGTCAGCTGCTGATCGCGCTGGTCGATGCGGTCGCGATCGGCATCGGGTTGGCGCTGCTACGGGTGCCGCTCGCCCTGCCGCTCGCGGTGCTGGTCTTCTTCGGCGGGCTGTTCCCGATCGTGGGTGCGGTGACGGCAGGTGCGCTGGCCGTGCTGGTCGCGCTCGCCCACGGTGGACTCGTGCTGGGACTGGTCGTGCTGGCGCTGATCGTCGCGGTCCAGCAGCTCGAGGGCAACTTGCTCGAACCGTTGATCCTCAGGCAGGTCGTGAAGCTGCCTGCTCTGGTCGTGATCCTCGTCGTCACCGCCGGTGCCATCAGCTTCGGGGTGCTCGGCGCCTTCCTCGCCGTCCCGGTCGCCGCGGTCGCAGGGCACGTCGTACGCAGCTGGCGCAGTACCCCGGACCGCCACGCTCACGGGCCTGGATCCGGAGGGCCGGTCTCCGACGGTGCGGAGTTGGGCTGATGGCGGTGCTGTTCCTCGATCCGTTGGCGCTGTTGCTGCTGCTGTGGCTGGCCGGCCAGATCGGTATCGAGATCGGCGATGGCGGGATCACCGACGCCGCGGTGTACGCCGCCGCCTACCTCGCGCCTGCGGGAGTCTTCGTGGTGTGGCCGCCTCGGTGGCTGCTGCCGGGGTGGGCCCGGAGACGTCTCACCCCGCTCGTCGCCGAGGGGGCTGCGGAGCTGCCGGATGGGGCGATGTCTGCCGTGCAGGCGGCCCGTGGGCATGGCAGCCGGGCTCGGTGGGTGTGGCGGGTCGACGGACTGGCGGGGCACGTCTGGGTGGACGGGCCCGACGCTGCGGTTCCGGGCCGTGCCCGGCCCAGCCGAGCGGCTCGAGGTCGATGTGGAGATGGTCGCCGAGTTGCGTTTCGCCGACGACGGTGAGCTGGTGCTGGCGACACCCCGCGGGGGTTGGTGGGGCCGCGGACGGCTCGACATCACCCTCGACGAAGTCGACCGGGTCCGTTTCCGCGGGGTCGTGCCGTGGCGGCGTGACGGGCTGGTCGTAGTCGAGGTGGCAGGTCGCCGGCCCGCGCAGCTGTGGGTCGCTGACATCCACCGGCTCGAGCAGGCCCTGGCCGACGGTGGCCACGTTCCGGCGTCAGGTTCCGAGCGTGGCGAGGACGGGCCAGCGTGACCCGGGGATGAGCTGGTAGGCCACGTCGTGGTGGGCGTGTTCGCCCGTGTGATGGGAGTCGACCGCGACCAGCGCCGGTGGAGTCACCCGGTCGGCGAGGGTCAGCAGCCCGGCCACGGGGTCGCTGCCTGGGAGCGCGTGCGGCGTGGCCGGCACCCCGTCGGCGCGTAATGGCCGCCCCAGCTGGTCCAGGCCCGGGCGATCTGGGGCGAGCTGGCCGGTTGTGCGGGTCACGTACAGCTCGGCCGCGGGGGCGAGCGGACGTGGGCGAGCTCTACGCTCGCGTCGAGCAGCGGTGCCCAGGCAGCCAGCAGCTGGAGCAGCTTCGACCGGCGGGGGCTGTCCGGGAGCCGGCCAGCAGGGTCCGTGGCACGCCCACCTCGGCGCGGCCGACCTGTGGACCGGTCACGATCACCGGGATCGGCGCATGACGGATCAGCTGCTCAGCGACGCTGCCGATCAGGCGGGCGTCGGATTCCGCCATGTACGTGGCTGGACATGCAGACCAGGGTCCGGTCGAGCTCGGCGAGATGGTCGAGCAGGGCGCCGGCAGGGTCGCCGTCCAGGATGAGGTCGGCAGCGACTTGGTGCCTGTCGCCACCGACGGTGACGGTGCGCACGCCAGCGTCGAACCGTGCGTGAGCTGCTGCGCGAGCGGGACCGATCGCTCGCTCAGCGCGGATCCGTCGACCGGGACGAGGATCGTGAGCGGCACGAACGCCTCGTCGCGCGGTCCAACAGAGGTGGACATGACCTGTTCCTCGCTGCCCGCCGACTTCCGAGGACAGCATGCCGCGGGGTCCGGTCGGTGAGCAGGGCACATCGGACCGGCCTGACCGCCGACGAGGTCCGGCGTCGGTCGAGGTCAGTCGTCGGTTGCGCTGGCCCCGCGGGTCTCGCTGTCGCTCGATGCTTGCTGCTGGAGGCGGACCCGTTCGGGGGCGCGATGGCGGACCGTGAGGACCTCGAGGTGGAGCCCGTGGATATCGACCTGGTCGCCGGGCACGGGGAGACGACCCAGTTGGTCGACGACCAGCCCGCCGATGGTGGTGACCTCCGGGTGATCAGGGAGGTCGATACCGAGATCCTCGAGGTCGTGGAGCGGGAACGTGCCAGGGAGCAGCATGCTGCCGTCGGCCTGGTGCTCGACCGCCAGGATGTCGCGGTCGTGCTCGTCGTAGATCTCGCCGACGAGCTCCTCGATCAGGTCCTCGACGGCGATGATCCCCTCGGTACCGCCGTGTTCGGACACGACCAGCGCGAGCTGCTGCCGCTGGGTCTGCAGCTCGCGCAGCGCGACGACCGCGTTGAGGGTCTCCGGCAGCGCCAGCGCCGGCCGGGCGTGGTCGCCGATGGTGCCGGTGTGCCCGATGAGCCCGAGCACGGAGATGGTCCGGTCGGCATCGTCGAGACCGTCGGTGTAGACCGGCGCGCGGCTGTGTCCGGCGGCCGCGAGCCGTGCCAGCGCCTCATCGACCGGCAGGTCGGCCGGCAGTCCCACGACACGCGAGCGGGGCACCACGATCTGGCGCAAGGTCCGATCGGCGACCTCGAGCGCCCCGTCGATGATCCGCCGCTGCTCGACGGTGTAGGCGGACTGGGTCGCGATCAGATCGCGGATCTCCTCCTCGGTGACCTCCTGACGATCGCGGTCCGGATCGCCGCCGAACAGCCGAACCGTCAGATCGGTCGCGCGCGACAGCAGCCAGATGGCCGGGGCGGTCACCCGGGCCAGCACCGTCAAGGGACGGGCAGCCAGCAGCGCCCAACCCTCCGCACGCTGCATGGCGAGCCGCTTGGGGGCGAGCTCACCGAACACCAGCGTGATGAACGTCAAGCCGAGCGTGATGGTGAAGATCGCCGCCGGCCGAGCGGCCCGACCGAGGAACCCCAGCGGCTCGACCAGCGGCTCGGCCAGCGCCACCGCGGCCGTCGCCGACGCGAGGAACCCCGCCAGGGTGATCCCGATCTGGATCGTGGACAGGAACCGGTTCGGTTCGCGAACGAGCCTCGCCAACGCGCGCCCACGCGCAGAGCGCTGCTCGAGCCGGGCGAGCTGCCCCTCACGCAGCGAGATCAGCGCGATCTCCGAGCCTGCGAACGCGGCGTTGAGGAGGATCAGGAAGCCGACCAGCGCGAGCTGGCCACCTATGCCGTTCACCTGCGTGGATGCCTTCGGACCGGGAGGCAGGAGCATACGGCCGCGCGGACTTCTGCCGCGGCCGGTCGGCTGCTGTCCGTCGCGCGCTCCGTGACCCGGTGGCGGGTACGTACCTCGGCGCAAGGCCCCGCTACGTCGTTCGGGACCGTGGCGAAGGAGCAGGAGCCCCGCCGACCCGGCACGTGTCGGAAACCCAGCGGCGGGCTTGGGAGCGGCCTCCGGCTGTGACCGCCCGCACCGACGTCACGAACGGCTGAACCTCTAGCGGACCTGTCGGAACAACGGCGAAGAACACCTGTTGGCGCTCAGCCGGCGGCGATCGCAATGACCCGCCAAGAGGGCGAGGCGAAGCCCCAGGCCAGCGCCGCTACGGCCCAGGCGCCAGAGGTCGCGCCGACCTCGGTGGGCCATAGCAGCGAGGCGGCACCGAGCACGACCGCCGCGGTGCCGGCAGCCCATGCCCGGATCGGACGGTGGCAGGGTGAGCCGACGATCAGCGATCGCGTGAGCGTCAGGGAGCAGTTGCCTCTCGATCCTTCAGGGGGGGCGTTGCCGGGGAGTCGCATCAGTCGAGTGACCAGCGATCGGGGTCTCAAGAGCACGGGAGCCGCAGACGCTCGTCCACGAGCGAGCCGAACACGATGATGAGTCCGACGACGGTGAACCCGAACGCCGGGCTCAACCGCAGCGCTGCCAAGTCTCATCGCGGGTCCCGGGTCCGTCGACCGGATCGGCGGTCGGCGGTCACCACCTAACCGCTCGCGGACTCACCGAGGCGGTCTCGGACGACGGGTTGCCATCAACACGCCGATCGCGATACCCGTGGCGAGCAGCGCGAGAGAGGCGAGCCACTGCGGTCCGGTGACATGGAATCCGAGCAGCTGCAGGGAGGTGTCGTCACGGTTCTGCAGGATGAAGAGCAACCCGAGCGCCGCCAAGCCGACCGCCACGACGCGGCGAGGGGTGAACAGGCCGACCCAACGGGAACGACGGGTCTCGACGGGCTCGATGCTCATGGCGGCCTCGGGGTGGCTCGGACGAGCCTTCAGCATGCAACAGGGAAGCGAGTTTCGACTCACCCCGACCGGGTGAAGCCCGGCTACCTCGGAGGCCCTCCTCACCTGGCCTATGGGCGGCTCCACGTCCTGCGCGCGTTCGGAGCGCGGCGATGCCTCCCAACGTCGTCCGAAGGACTTTGGGACCCGACGCCAGGAGCCCACCGGCGACGGCAGCCAAGACCGTGAACGTCCAGGACCGCCAGCAGGATCCGGTTGCAGGAGCGACGCGATCTGCTCCCACGAACTGCCGGGATCCAAGACGAGTACCGCGACGAAGGAGAGCGAGGACACCCGCTGCCCGGACGCTCCCCAGCGGGCGGGGGTGTCCGACGCCGGGAGCTGGCGTCGCCGGGTGTCCGGAGGCGTGGGACTTGGTCCTCTTGGCAGGGGCCGCCAAGGGGGGGAGCGTGGGAGCTGGGCCGGGGAGGCCGGGGATGCTCCCGATGTCGACGGTCCACCGGAGGCTCGAGATGTCGTTCGCACTCGATGACCGCGTACCGGCCGTTCCAACGCGGCTTCGTCCGCCATCGCCATCCCCTTCGGAGCTACCGCGTGAGAACCTGCTCCGCTGGCTCGATCACGACCCCACCACCCCGGTCACGCTCGTCTGCGGGCACGCCGGGGCAGGCAAGACGTCGTTGCTCGCAGCCTGGGCGACGGCTGCGACGCGGGACGGTCGGCTCGTGGCCTGGTACGCCCTCGACAGGTTCGATGACGACCCCGTGCTGCTCTGGAACGGCGTCCTCGCTGCCCTGCGCGCAACCGAGGGGTTCCCCCCGACCTCCGCGCTGCACGACCTGGTCGCGGCTCCGCATCAGGTGGCCGGCGCGTTCGTCGAGGTGGTGGTCGAGGCGGTCGAGGCGCTCGGCACACCGGTCTCGCTGGTACTCGACGACGTCCACCTCCTCACGGCCCCGGCAGCGGTCGATGCGGTGGCACGGCTGGCCCGGCGGACCTCCGATGGCTTCCGGCTCGTTCTCGCCAGCCGCAGCAACCCGCCGATCGGCCTTCCCCGGCTCCAGTTGGAGGGTCGGTTCCGCGAGCTACGTGATGAGGACCTCGCCTTCACCGACCAGGAGACGACGACCTACCTCGAGGGCCGAGGGTTCGACCTGCCGTCCTCGAGCATCCGAACGCTGCAGGCGAGGACCGAGGGCTGGGTGGCAGGGGTGCGGATCGCTGCCCTCGCGCTCGCCGGGAGCGACGACCGCTGCGGTCTGATCGAGCGGTTCGGAGGGGATGACCACGCGGTGGCGGACTACCTCGTGACCGAGGTGCTTGCGAACCTCGGCGAGGATCGACGTCGCTTCCTGCTGCGGACCAGCGTCTGCTCGCTCCTCAGGGTCGACCTCGCGCGTGAGCTCAGCGGGCGGGACGACGCGGGCGTGCTGCTCGACGAGCTGGAACGCGATCACGTGCTGACCAGACGGCAGGGCCGGACCCGGGAGGTCTACCGCTACCACGAGCTGTTCCGGACCTACCTCCTCGCGGAGCTCCGTCGGACCGAGTCGGGCATCGAGCGGCAGCTCCACCGTTCCGCCGCGGCGTGGCATGCGGCACACGGGGAGCCGCTCGAGGCGATCGACCATCTGATCCGAGGTGGACATCTCGACGACCTCGCCGCCATGGTCGGAGTGGGCGCCGTCGGTGCCCTCCTGGACGGGCACGCGAAGGCGCTGGATGGTCTGCTCGCGACCGTCCCACCGACGGGTCGCTCGGTCCCGGTGGTGGCGCTGCTGGGCGCCGCGACGGCGCTGGAACTGGGTGACTCCGACGCCGCCGACCGGTGGCTCGGAGCGGTCGACATCGCCGCGATCGTGCGAGCCGACCCCCTGCTCGGCGCGTTGGCCACGACGGTGGCCGTGTGGCGCGCACGTGCCACCGACCGCGTGGAGGACGCCCTGGCGCGGATGGAATCGACCTCGGCCGCTGACACCGGCATCGAGCAGTACGACCTCCTCGCCCTCCACGAGCGTGGGGTCGCGCGGCTGTACGTCGGCCGGTACGACGAGGGCATCGACGACCTGGAACGCGCTGCAGCGCTCGCGCGGTTGACCGGCCGGGATGCGCTACAGCTGTCTTGCTTGTCGTTCCTGGCGGGCGCGATCGCCTGCCGGAGCCAGCTCGTCACGATGCGGGGGCAGGCCGAGGCCGCCGTCGAGCTTGCGACCCGGCGCGGTTGGGCCGGATCGCAGGCGGTCGCTCATGCCCACATGCTGATCGGGTGGTCCGCCTACCTGCAGGCCGACCGGGGCCTCGCGGCGGAGCACGCCCGGCTGGCGATGGCGTCGCTCGGGAGACTGGTCGATCCGGACGTGGAGCTCGCTGTCCGCAGCCTCGACCTGGTCGTCGGTGCGGAGGATGGGGTGACCTTCGAGACCTTGCGGACCTACCGTGGCGCCTTCGAACGGCTCGCGGGCGCGCAGATGGCACCGGCCCTCCTGGCGTACGCGGGCCCCCTCGTGGTGCGGATCTGCCTCGACGTCGGTCAGCGAGTCTGGGCGCAGGCGGTCGTCGAGCAGGTCGGCGCCCTGTCCCCCGACCCCGGTGAGCCTGCCCTGCTGCGGGCGCTGCTCCTGCACGACGCGGGCCGGCTCGATGCGGCCAGGATCGCGCTGGCCCCGGTCGTGCTCGGCTCGGCGAGCTGCCACGTGATCACGACCGCCGTGTGGGCTCGGCTCCTCGCAGCGGATATCGAGCTTCGACGGGGTGCCGCGACGCCCGCACACGAGCTGCTCGTGGCAGCGGTCGAGCTGGCTTCTGACGAGGAGGTCGTCCGGCCGTTCCTCCTGTTCGCCTCGGCCCTCGAGCTGCTGGCGGCGGGGCGGGGACGCTTCGGCCGGCAGGAAGGGTTCGTGGACCGGATCCTCGAGGCGGGGCCGCAGCTCACCGACGTCGGGCACGAGGCCGACCGGTTGACCCCCGGTGAGCTGGCGGTGCTGCGTGAGCTGCCGTCGCTGCTCTCGTTGCGGGAGATCGGCGAGGCACGGTCGGTGTCGGTCAACACCGTCAAGACGCACCTACGGTCGATCTACCGCAAGCTCGGAGTGGACGGGCGGCGCGAAGCCGTCGAGGTCGGTCGCCGTCGCGGGCTGCTGTAGGCGGGTCACGCTGGGACGGGTGGTTCGCGTTCGGGGACCCTGGTGTCGGCCTCGACGGGCCGGGGTCGGCCACTGATCGCGGTCGTGATCCCCTCCAGGATCAGCTCGATGCCGAGGATCGTGCCGAGGAACCAGAGCGCCGAGACCGGCCACTGGGCGAACACCATGAACCCGAGCAGGAGCGTCACCGCGCCGCTCAGGAGGAGCAGCGCCCGGGGGGCGCCGGGTTGGAAGGCGGCGACGAGCCGCACGATGCCGCCCACGAGCAGCAGCGAGCCAGCCAGGAGCGTCAGGGTGAGCAGCCCCACACCGGGGTTGCGGACGAACCCCAGGCCGACCAGGAACAGCAGGGCTCCGAGGGCGAGGTCCCACCGTCGGCCGGGATCCTTCCACCCGACGAGGGCGCCGACCGCGAGCGCGACGCCGCCGAACAGGATGGTCCAGCCGAGGAAGAACACCGATATGGCGCTGGCCAGCGCGACATGGCCGAGCGCGATGATCCCGGCGATGACGGACAGGACGCCGAGGACGATGTCCCAGCCGGTGCGGCGTCGTTCGAAGAGCTTCGGTTCGGCCACGGTTCCGTCCTCCTGGTGTCGGGCCCTGGGAGGACAGCGTGGCACCGGGACCGACCGGGTGCGTCACCCCGGCGGGGTGAGCGTCGCCGGGTTCCCCTCTGTCTGGCCCCCAAGTCGACGCCGCGCCGGTCAGGGGGTGACGATGTCGAACCAGAAGGGGAACTCGTCCAGCAGGCCGAAGAGGGCCAGCAGTGGAGCGGGGTCACCCTCGATGCGGAGGTCGCCATCGCCCGTGGCCATCGCTGGAGCGGGGTCGTCCATCGCGAGGAGATCGTCCAACCACGCGCGGGTGGTCGTGACGGTCGCATCCGCCGTCATCTCCTCGTCGGGGGCAAGGGTCCGATGGTGGAGGACACCGTTGGAGAGCTCGAGCAGGTGGCGTTCGTCGACGTCGGTGAGCACGAGCGACACCGTGCCCGCGAGGTCGGCCGCTTCGGGATGCTTCAGGCGGATCGCGAGGTAGTCCAGGATGAGGTCGGTGGGCATCGCGGCGATGACGTCGGGCGACGAGGTGGTCGGTGTGGGCAGCACCGTGACCCCGTCACGCAGCTCCTGGGCCCCGGTCAGGTAGAAGTTGCGCCACGGGCCCGACTCGGCCTGGTAGCCGAGCTGGGTGAGCGCGTCGGCGAGGAGGTTCCGGGCGGCCTGGTTCCCGGGATCGGCGAAGACCACGTGCTTGACGACCTCCGCGACCCACCGGTCGTCGCCGGCCTCGTGATCGAGACGAGCACGTTCGAGGATCGCGTCCGCACCGCCCATGTAGGCCACGTAGCGTCGGGCCGCTTCGACGGGTGGGTGGGGATGGAGGTTGGCCGGGTTGCCGTCGAAGAACCCGAGGTAGCGCTGGTAGATGGCCTTGACGTTGTGGTTGACCGAGCCGTAGTAGCCGCGTGAGGACCAGGTGCGGGAGAGCGCCGGCGGGAGCTCGAGCGTCTCGGCGATCTCGAGCATCGTCTCGCCGTGGTTGGCCAGCCGTAGGGTCTCGTCGTGCAGGTAGCGGTAGGTGTCGCGCTGCGACCGCAGCAACGCCAGCGACTCCTCGTGGCCCAATGTCGGCCAGTGGTGCGACGCGAACACCAGGTCGGTGTCATGGCCGAACCGGGCCAGCATCGTGTCGATCGCCTTCGCCCAGCCCAGCGCGTCGCGCACCTGCGCGCCTCGCAGTGTGTAGAGGTTGTGCTGGACGTGGGTGACGACCTCCGCGGTCCACAACGCCCGCCAGGCCGGGAGCAGGAACACGAACTCGGCCGGCGCTTCCGTGTCCGGCGTGTAGAGCGTCCGCAGTTCCACCCCGTCGAGCACGATCGACGTGTCGTCGGGGCCGATCAGGTCGGTCGGTCGCAGCAGCCCGAAGGTGCCGGTGGAGGTCGTCTTGCCCAGACCGGCACCGACCTGGCCGGTCGGGGAGGTCGGCAGCAGGTTGCCGTACATGTACGACGCCCGTCTGGTCATCGCGTTGCCGGCCATCACGTTCTCGCTCACCGCCTCGAACGTGAACCCCTCGGGCGCGACGATGCGGACCCGTCCCGCAGCCACGTCCTCGGGTGAGCACACCCCGCGGACCCCACCGAAGTGATCGGCGTGGCTGTGGCTGTACACCACGGCCGTCACGGGGCGCCGTTCGACGTGCTCGTTGACCAGGTCGAGCGCGGCGGCCGCGACCTCGGCGGTGATGAGCGGGTCGAGCACGATCCAGCCGGTCCGGCCGCGCACGAAGCTGATGTTGGACAGGTCGAGCCCACGGACCTGGTAGATCCCGTCGACGACCTCGAACAGCCCACCGACGCCGTTGAGCTCCTCCTGCCGCCACAAGCTCGGGTTCACCGTGGACGGCGCCTCCCCCTCGACGAAGTCGAAGCGGTGGCTGTCCCAGACCGGTCGTCCGGCGGCGGTCGTGACCACGGCCGGGAGCGGGGCCAGCCGGCCCAGGCGTGCCTGCTCCAGCTCGGTCCGGTCACCGAAGGGGAGGTCGCCGAGCACAGCAGCGTTCGCTGCATGGGTCGCGTCGGTCGCTGCTGTCACGGGTCGCTCCTCGTGGGACGGGCTCTGGGGCGAAGCCTCCGTCGGGATCGTGTCGCCTGGGTCGAGCGCCCGCCAGGGCAGGTGGTCCTCGCCGGCGCCTCGCGGTCACAGAACTCGCGGGCAGCGTGCGACCCCCACCGCCCGGTGACATCACCCCACCGGGGTGAGCGGCGGCCCCCACGATGGCTGGCCGAGCACACTGGGGCAGGCTCAGTCAGGTAGGCGGTGCACGTCGAGGATCGTGAGGCCGAGCAGCTGCAGCCGCGAGAGGATGCCGTGGAGCTCCGCATCGTCCCGCAGGCGACCGAACAGCACGGTGCCGAGAGCGCTGTCCGTCACCGTGAGCTCCGGGAAGGCTGCGACCGCGGTCGAGGACAAGCGCTGCGCGACACGGAACTCGTAGCGCCCGGTCTCCAGCACGGTCACGTCCGTCCTCGGCCGACGGGGGTGGTCGGGGTGACCCCCGGCGTCCAGGCTGTCCCATCCTCACGGTCGTCGCATCACCCAGCTGGGGTGGCTCCAGGCTCTGGGGCGACGGGAGCCGCAGGATCCGAGCGATCCGCCTCGTGGCGCTACCCGATGCCGGTCAGCTCGGCGCAGCTGGGCGGTGCTGGGACCGGTGGTGCTGGGACCTGTCGTGCGTGGCGAGGCGCGCTGCCACGTGGCCACGACCGCGGAGCACGCTGGGAGTCACGGCCCCTGGTACGCGTCCGGCAAGAGCAGGGACCGAGCACCCGGTGGGGGTGCCGCCGGCCAGGTACCGGCCGACTCCTCACTCCAAGAGTGCGTTGTCCAACAGGGTGGCCATCTGGCCGCGGCTGAGGGCCGCCTGGGGCCGGAAGGTGCCGTCGGGGTAGCCCTTCGCGATGCCACCGGTGGTGACGGCGGCGATGCCGGCCTCGTGGGTGGTGCCGGCGACGTCGGTGAAGTGGTGCTCGCTGGCCGGCAGGTCGAGGGCGCTGGTCAGCAGGGTGGCCATCTGGCCGCGGCTGAGGGCCGCTTGGGGGCGGAAGGTGCCGTCGGGGTAGCCCTTCGCGATGCCGGCGTTGGTGACGGCGGCGATGCCGGCCTCGTGGGTGTTCGAGAGCACCAGGCAAACCCCGCCGCTCCCGCTCGGCTTGCGGGATCACGACGCGGCCCTGTGCGTCCACCTTCACGGTGACGGTCATGGTCGCCCCTTCGTCGCCACTGAGATGGCG
>SKTG01000001.1 GCA_007118045.1 Nitriliruptoraceae bacterium | reverse complement strand
GCGAGCGCTTCCTGGGCAACGTCGACCAGGTGCTCGAGCTCGGCTTCGACGCCCGGTTCGTGCGCATGTGGGAGTTCTACCTGGCCTACTGTGAAGGTGCGTTCCTGGCCCGCTACATCAACGATCTCCAGCTCGTGCTGACCCGGTCGATGAACGGCACGCTCGGTACCACCCCGTACGGACAGCAGCTCGTCCCCGTCCGCGAGGCAGATCTGGTGGCCGGCGGCCGCGACCTGCGCGGTCGTCCGCGGCGCGAGGCCGAGGTGGCGCGCGCGGACATCGCGTGACCCCCGACCTCGCCGCGCGAGCGATCGATGCAATCGTCGACCGTGGCATCGTCCCCGACCCCCTCCTGCGCAGGACGATCCGGCTGCTGTTGCGACGCCGTCTCGCGACCGTCACGGCCGGGTCCATCGAGCAGCGCGACGCGCGGAAACGGGCGCTGTTGGCCTCGCTGGCCCACGCGCCGGTGGCCATCGACACCGAGCGGGCGAACGAACAGCACTACGAGGTCCCCACGGCGTTGTTCGAGCTGATGCTCGGGCCACACCTGAAGTACTCCTCCGCCTTCTGGCCGGAGGGGGTGAGCCGGCTCGTCGACGCCGAGGAGGCGATGCTCGAGCTGACGTGCCGGCGGGCCGAGCTCGAGGACGGCCAGGACGTGCTCGAGCTCGGGTGCGGCTGGGGTTCCCTGACCCTGTGGATGGCCGAGCGCTACCCGGCCTCACGCGTCGTCGCCGTCTCGAACTCGGTCACCCAACGCGAGCACATCGAGGCGGAGGCCGCACGCCGCGGGCTGGGCAACGTCACCGTGCTGACCACCGACGTGAACCGGCTCGGGGCCGGCGCGGGGCCCGGGGGAGGTCCCGGCGTCCACGCCGACGTGGTATCGGCGGAGCGGTTCGACCGGGTCGTGTCCGTCGAGATGTTCGAGCACGTGCGCAACCACCGTGTCCTCACCCAGCGCATCGCCACCTGGTTGCGTCCCGGTGGCAAGCTGTTCGTCCACGTGTTCGCGCACGCCACCGACCCGTATCCCTTCGACGTCGGCGGCAGGGCCGACTGGATGGCGCGGCACTTCTTCACCGGAGGGCTCATGCCCTCGCACGATCTGCTCCTGATGAGCGTGCAGGACCTGGCCGTGGAGGACCGATGGGCCGTCTCCGGCCGCCACTACGCCCGGACGCTCCGGGCCTGGCTCGACCGCCTCGACCTCGAGCGCGAGCGGATCGTGCGCCTGTTCGAGGCCGGCCCCGGGGAGGTGCCGGCGACGGCGTCGCTGCACCGCTGGCGCGTGTTCACGATCGCCTGTGAGGAGCTGTTCGCGTTCCGCGGCGGCGACGAGTGGCACGTCTCGCACCTGCGTTTCGTCCGCCCCGACCGGGCGTGACCCGACGGCGGCTCGATCCAACGGCCACCCGACCGGGTGGCGCCCGGAGCCGACGCGGGTCACGATCACGCCTCGACGAGCGGCGACCCGCCGCCCGACGAACAGCCGCCCGCCGCAGGAGAGGACCACCGGACGTGACCGACGAACTGTTGCAGGACGCCGCCGTGCGGTTCGAGGAGGCGTTGCCCCACGCCCGATTGTCCGAGGACACGCGGGAACGCCTGGCTCGGCCGCGCTCCTCGCTGAAGGTGTCGATCCCGGTCCGCATGGACGACGGGTCGCTGCGCACCTTCGCCGGCTACCGCGTCCGTTACGACGTCACGCGCGGGCCGGCGAAGGGCGGTATCCGGTTCAACGCCGGCGTGACGGCGGCCGAGGTCACCACCCTCGCCTTCTGGATGACCTTCAAGACGGCCCTGATGGACCTGCCGTTCGGTGGCGGCAAGGGCGGCGTGGCGGTCGATCCCAAGGAGCTGTCCACCGCCGAGCTCGAGCGGCTTTCACGCGGCTACATCGAGGCCACCGCCGACGTGATCGGCCCGGACATCGACATCCCGGCGCCGGACGTCGCGACGAACGAGATGGTGATGGGATGGATGGCGCACGAGTACGCCGTCATCCAGCGTGGTCATGAGCCGGCCGCGCTGACCGGCAAGCCGCTCGCGCTGGGCGGGATCCCCGGTCGGTCGAGCGCGACCTCGGACGGCGCCCTGCACGTCATCCGTCACCTGCGCGACCGCGTGCTGCCCGACGTCGATGCACCGCGCGCGGCCATCCAGGGCTTCGGCAACGCGGGGGCACAGCTGGCATCGGGGCTCGCCGAGGACGGGTGGCGGGTCGTCGCCGTCAGCGACTCTTCGGCCGCCGTGTACGACGAGGACGGACTGGACGTCGCGAAGCTGCGCGAGCACAAGAGCTCGACCGGGTCGCTGGGCGACGCACCGGTCGGCGAGGTACTCGACCCCGAGCAGCTGATCGCGGTCGCCTGCGACGCGCTGATCCCGTCCGCGCTGGAGGGTGCGATCCACGGTGACAACGCCGGCGACGTCCGCGCGCGTGTCGTCTTCGAGGTCGCGAACGGTCCGGTCACCGCCGACGCCGACCGGATCCTGGACGACCTCGGGGTCGACGTGGTGCCCGACATCCTCGTCAACGCCGGAGGCGTCACGGTCAGCTGGTTCGAGTGGATCGCCAACCGACAGGGCGACCGCTGGAGCGAGGAGCTCGTGCGGGAACGTCTGGAGGAGCGGATGCTCGCGGAGACGCGGGCCGTCGCGGACCTCGCCGACGAGCGCGGGCTGCGGTTGCGCACGGCCGCGTACGTGCACGCGCTGGAACGGCTCACCGACGCCGTCGACGCCACTGGCACCTCGGCGCTGTTCGGGCAGTCGCGCTGACCGCCGGCCGGTGCCGGTGACCCGTGGCGTTCGGCCCTCTCGTCAGCGGGCGGCGCCGGTGAGGGGTCGGTCGGGTGAGGGGCTCCGACCCGCACCGCCACCGCCACCGTCATCGCCGTCATCGTCGTCCGGCGCCGTCACGGTGGTACGGCGCAACCGTCCGAACCAGAAGGCCCCGTAGCCGAGCACCCCGATCACGGCGAACGAGTGCCACTGCACCGTGTACGAGAGATGGCTGCCCTCGTCGAGCTCGGGCGAACCGACGGGGAAGGGCAGCTGATCCGGGGTCGGGTTGTCGAACTCCTCGTCGATGCGCAGCACCATGGGGAAGAGCTCGCCCTCGACCTGCCGGTCCAGCCGTGCCGTGTCGGTGTGGAAGACCCGTTCGAGCTCCCCCTGCTCGGGGTCGTTCGCGCCGAAGGTGGGTTGCTCGACCGGACGTTCGAGGACCCCGACGACCTCGACCTGGCCCTCCGGCGGTGGGGCGGTGTCGAGCGGCGGTTCGTCCAGGCTCGAGGGCACCCAGCCCCGACGGACCAGGACCACCCCGCCGTCCTCGAGCTCCAGCGGGGTGAGCACGTGGTAGCCGGTCTGGTTGCGGTAGGACTGGTTGCGTTGCAGCACCTCCTCGCCGGGGCGGTAGGTGCCGCGGACCTCGACGCGACGGAACTCGAGTCCCGCCTCGTCGACGTCCGGGTCGCCGTCCGGGTCGGCCAGGGACGCCAGGTCGGCGGGCTGCTCGGCGAGACGCTGCGCGAAGCGGGCGTTGTCCTCGCGGACGGTCTGGAGCCGGTCGAGCTGCCACTGGCCGGCGGCCACGCAGCCGATCACGATCGCCGTCACGAGCACGTGGGAGACGATCGATCTGGGGGTCAGGAGGGGGTGCGACACGCCGGGCAGCGTACCGGTGGGACCCGTCGCGCCGGGATGAGCGGCACGTTCGACGGGTCAAGCCTCGGCATGGGCCTCCCGGGCGAGCCCGGCCACGCGCCACCCCGTCTCGGTCTGCTCACGCACGAACGGCGCGTCCCATCCGTTCCATGCCTCGAACGTACGAAGCGCACGCATCGCCGCAACCCCGTCGGCCAGGAAGCGTGCCGGCCGGATGACCACTCACCCCTGTCCGCGCCACTGCGCACCGTCATAGCGCCCCCGCAAGTCCGCGTGCCGCATCGTAGGACGGACGGTGGTCCTGCGTCGTTCCTGGGTTGCAGAGCTCGGTGAGCTTCGTCACCCTCGCCGGCGCGCCCGCTCTTGGGGCGTGACGGACGCTCCGGGGGCGGCGGGACCAGCTGTAGTCAACCGGACCAGGAGCGAACGATG
>SKTG01000023.1 GCA_007118045.1 Nitriliruptoraceae bacterium | reverse complement strand
GCCCGCCGCCCTCGCGCGGGAGCTGCCGACCCCGTGGCCGCCCCCTCGTCGCCTCGGGGGTCCGGACGCGGCTCCCGGCGGTACCTGGCCGCGCCTCGCCCGCTGCCGGCGGGACGGTGCAGCGGTCAGGACGCGGGCGTGTCGTGTGGGTCGGTCACGAAGTCGATGAGGGCCTCCACGGCTCGGATCAGTTCCCGATCGAGGTCACGCCAGGTCCGCACCGAGCCGCGGATCCGGCGCCACAGCTGGCCGGGATCATCGAACCCGAGCCGCTCGGTGACGCCGGACTTCCAATCCTCTCCCCGCGGCACGTGTGGCCACGCCTCGATACCGACCGTTGCGGGACGGACCGCCGCCCACACGTCCACGAACGGGTGGCCCGTGACGAGCACGTGCGGGTGCCGGATCGCCGATGCGACGCGGCTCTCCTTGCTGCCCTGCACGAGGTGGTCGAGCAGGACGCCGAGCCGCCGGCTCGGGCCCGGAGCGAAGCCGCGCACCAGCTCGGGCAGGTCGTCCGCGCCGTGGAGCACCTCGACGACGACGCCTTCGGCGCGCAGGTCGTCGCCCCAGACCTGTTCGACCAGCTCCGCGTCGTGCACGCCCTCCACCAGGAGGCGGCTGGCACGCGCGACCCGAGCGCCCGTGTCGGCCGAGGGCAACGAGCCGCTGTTGGTCCGCGTCGGCGGCTGTGCGTCGGAGCTCGGCGCAGCGGTCGGCGGACGCAGGCTCACCCGCCGGTCCTCGACGAGGAACGCGCCGGGGGAGAGGGCGAAGCGGCGCTCCCTCCCGCGCCGGTCGGCGAGCACCACGTGGCGGCCGTCGCACCGCACGACCGCGCCGGCGAAGTCGGCCGACGCCACCTCGACGACGAGACCCGGGGCGGCGAGGACCTCGGGGACCGCTCTCGGACCGCCGTCACCGGCGAGGGTGCCGGCTCCTCGGTCGACGGGGAAGCGCACGGTGACTCCGGGGTCCGGGAGCGGTGAGCGGCGGACCGTAGCGAGGCGGCGCCGGGGATCGGTTCAGGCCGCCGGCGCACCGTCCGGCAGGTGCTCGGGCGCCAACCGGCGTGCCAGCGCGAGGGTCGGCTCGTCCAGATGCCAGCGCTCCACCTCGAAGCGGGTCTCGAAGGCGGCCACGATGGCGTCACGGACCTGCTCCCAGCTGACCGCGGCCTCGTCGACCAGCTGGCCGGTCACGGCGGGGTCCCACGCCTCCGCCAGCGCGGCGTAGACCCCCGACAGCGCCCGGTTGACCGCCGCCGCCTCGTCGACCACGACCACGCCGCCGGTGTGGGCGGCGTTGCGCAGCAGGCGCTGCCCGACCCCGGCGACCTTGCGTCGACCGCGCACGTTGACCGACCACTCGCCGGGGCAGTACTCGCCGGCGACCTCACCGATCCGCGCGTCGACACCCAGGGAGGTGAACGCGTCGCGCAACGCGCCCGACAGCGTCGCGAACCGCTCGGTTATCGCGTCCGCCGGGGTCGACGTCGGGACCGCCCAGGCGAACGCGATGGTCGATGCGGTGAAGACCGCAGCACGCCCACCGGCCAGGCGCAGGACGGAGCCGAAACCGGCCGCCGTCGCGGCGCGCACGGCGTCCGGGAAGCCGGCGGCCCGGGTGTCGCGCGAGCCGAAGGCCACGACTCGGGGCGGGCGCGAGAGCCGTAGGGTGGCCGGCAGCTCGCCGCGGTCGACCCGTTGCAGGACGGCGCGTGACGTCGCGGTGTCGAGGGAGGGTCCTCCGGCGACGTCGTCGAGGCAGAGGGACAGCCGCTCGCGGCTCACGGGGCCGGGTGCGGCACCGTGTCCGCCGCGCGGGCGACCAGCGTGCGTGCGAGCGTGTCGCGTTCCTCGAGCAGCACGCGACGCAGCGGTCGGGGCAGGTCCGTCCGTGCCAGCTCGGCGTCGACCCGCTGGAGCAGCTGATCGCTCGCCGCCCAGTGGGGGAAGGTCGCCGCCGAGAAGGAGATGGACCAGTCGAGCGACCGCTCGGACCAGACGCGGTCGAGGTCCGCGAAGTACCGCTCGGTGAACGGCGCCAGCACCTCGGCCTGGTCGAGCTGCGCGAAGCCGCTCCACAGCTGCCGTGACATCGTGTGGGACAGGTCGGTCTGCGTGACCAGCCGCTCCCAGGCCGCCAGCTTCGCGTCGGGATCGGGGCGGCTCGCGCGTGCCGTCGCGGCGTGCCGCTCACCGAGGTCGGTCGGGTCCCGACGCAACTCGGCGGCGATCGCGTCGTCACCGAGGGCACCCGCGTGGGCCAGCGCACGGACCAGGTGCCATCGCAGGTCCGTGTCGAGCAGCAGTCCCTCGAACCGGAGGCCACCGTCGAGCAGGCGGTGGACGTCCTCGAGCTGGGTCGCGTCGCCCCGGGCCACCGAGGCCCAGTGACGTACCCAGGCGAGCTGGTGGTCGCTGCCCGGTTCGCTGGCCTCGAGCTGCTTGCGGGCCGTCCGCGCCAGGTCCGCGAGCCGTTCCTCGCGCCTGCCGGGGTCGCCGTACCGCTCCGCCGCCGAGGTGGCGCGGGCCAGGAGACGTTGCAGGACCCCGATCTCGCACTCCGCATCCACGTTGGCACGCACCAGGTCGACGAAGTGCGCCGCCGGCAGGGCGCCGTCGCGCAGCATGTCCCAGGTCGCCGCCCAGAGCTGGGCGCGTGCCAGCGGGTCGACCACCGCCCGCAGCCAGGTCCCGAGGACGGCGGTGGACCCTTCGTCGAGGACCAGCTTGGCGTAGGTGAGGTCGTCGTCGTTGACGAGCAGCACGTCCCCGGCGGGTGTACCCGCCAGCTCGGGCACCGGCGTGCGCTCGCCGACGACGTCGAGCTCGACCCGGCGGTCACGGACGAGCCCCTCGTCGGTGAGCCGGTAGACACCGATCGCGACCCGGTGGCGACGCAGCTGCGGTTCCGCCGCTTCGACACCGGGCAGCTCGGCCCAGTCCGGCGGCACCGCGGACTGCACCACCGTCACGCCGCGGTACGTGCCGTCGTCGGCCACCGCCACCTCCGCGCCGAGGTGGTTCACGCCGGTCGTGAGCAACCACTCGTCGCGCCAGCCGGCGAGGTCCCGGCCACTGGCCCGCTCCAACGCGGCCAGGAAGTCCGACAGCTCGGTGTTGCCCCAGGCGTGGCGCGCGAAGTAGTCGCGGCAACCGGCCAGGAACGCGTCCTGGCCCACCCAGGCGACGAGCTGTCGCAGGACGGCCGCTCCCTTCGCGTAGGTGATGCCGTCGAAGTTCTGATGGACGCTCTCGACGTCGGGCATCTCGTCGGCGACCGGGTGCGTCGAGGGCAGCTGGTCCTGGAACTTCGCCCAGGCCTTCTCCGCGTCCAGGAACGTCACCCATGCGTCCGTCCACCGGGTTGCGCCCGCCTGGACGAACACGGACATGAACGTGGCGAAGGACTCGTTGAGCCACAGGTCGTCCCACCAGCGCATGGTGACCAGGTCCCCGAACCACATGTGGGCCATCTCGTGGATGATCGTCTCCGCGCGACGTTCCCGCGTCGCATCGGTGACCTTCGAGCGGAACACGTAGGTCTCGCTCAGCGTGACGCAGCCGGGGTTCTCCATGGCGCCCTGTGAGAACTCGGGGACGAACAGCTGGTCGTACCGGTCGCCGAAGGGGTAGCGCTGGTCGAAGAGGGCCTCGAAGGCCGCGAAACTCTGGCGGGTGACGGTGAACAGCTCGTCGTGATCGAGGTGGTCGGCCAGCGAACGACGGGCGTGCAGCCCCAGTTCGATCGTCGAGCCGTCGTCACGCGTGTGCACGTCGCGCACGGAGGTGTAGGCGCCGGCGACGACGGCGGTGACGTAGGTGCTGATCACCGGGGTCGGCGCGAACCGCCACGTCCCGGCCTCCCCGGGAGCCGGGCACGCCTCGGCCCGAGCGTTGGAGACCACGATCCACTCGGCGGGCGCGTCGACCGAGAGCTCGAACACGGTCTTGAGGTCGGGTTGGTCGAAGCAGGCGTAGACCAGGTGGGCGTCGAACGGTTCGAACTGGCTGTGCAGGTAGACGCGTTCGTCCGTCGGGTCGACGAACCGGTGCAGCCCGTTGCCCTCGTGCTGGTAGGCCATCGTGGCCTCCACCCGCAGGTG
>SKTG01000400.1 GCA_007118045.1 Nitriliruptoraceae bacterium | reverse complement strand
CGGTCCAGCTCCTGGAGCTGCAACGCCACGCGCTGCTGATGTACACCAGCTGCGGTTGGTTCTTCGACGAGCTGTGCCGCCCCGAGCCGGTCCAGGTGCTGCGGTACGCGGCACGAGCGATCCAGCTGACGCACGAGCTCACCGGTGACGACCTCGAACCGGCCTTCCTGGCCGCACTCGCGGACGCGGAGAGCAACGACCCGGCCTACGGGGACGGCCGGCAGGTCTACGAGCAGTTGGTCCGACCGGCGATCGCGGACCTCGACCAGGTCGGCGCGCACTTCGCGATCTCCGGCCTGGTCCGCGACTACGGGGATCGGGAGCGCGTGGGAGCGTTCGAGGTCGTGCGCGACGACCACCACCACTACGCGGCCGGTCGTGTGCAGCTCCACGTCGGCCGGCTCACGGTGCGCTCGGTGGTGACGCTGGTCGAGCGCCGGCTCGAGTTCGCGGTGCTCCACCTCGGCGACCACACCTTCACGTGTGGGCTCCGACCGCGCGGCGACGACGAGGACTACCGGCGGCTGTTCGCGGACGTGACGTCGCGGTTCGACACGGCCGACGTCCCCGGGGTGATCCGGGCGATCGATCGGCACCTCGGTGCCCCGCAGTACTCGCTGCGTTCGCTGTTCCGCGACGAGCGTCAGCGCATCCTCGACACGGTCCTGGCGACGACGCTGGAGGAGGTCGAGGTCTCCTACCGGGCCATCTTCCGCAGCCGGGCACCCTTGATGCGCTTCCTGACCGACGTGGGCGCGACGGTGCCCACGGCGCTGCGCAGCTCCGCCGAGGTCGTCATCAACGCCGAGCTCCGGCGTGAGCTGGCGACCACGGCCCTGCAGCCCGACGACGTCCGCTCGCTGCTCGACGAGGCGGCCCGCTTCGGGGTCGAGCTCGACGTCGCCGGCCTGTCGCACACCATCAGCGGGACCATCGCCCGCATGGCGGGCCGCGTCAGGGCGGGCCTCGACGACGTGGAGGAGCGGCTCGCCCGCTTCGACGAGGTGCACGTGGGCCTGATCGCCCGCGCCGAGACGCTCCTCGAGGTGGTCGAGACGCTGCCCTTCGAGGTGGACCTACGGCCGGCCCAGGACGTGCTGTGGTGGGCGCTGCAGACCCATCAGGTCGACCTCGCCACCCGAGCGCAGGCCGGGGACGACGTCGCCCTCCGCTGGCTCGGTGCGCTCGAACACCTCGCCGACGCCATCGGCGTGGTCCCACCCGCCGTGACGACCATCACCGACCCGACAGGTGCACGATGAACGCGACGACCCGTCTCGGAGCGACGCCGACCGCCGAGGGCACCACCGCCTTCGAGGTGTGGGCACCGGCCGCGGACCGCGTCGACGTGCTGCTGTACCCGGACGGTTCCGACGCGGGTGACGACGCCACGGCCGTGGCGTTGCAGCCGGCCGGGGAGGGCTACCACCGGGGCACGACCGACCGGGCCGGCCCCGGCACGCGGTACCGCTACCGGCTCCACCGGGCGGACGGCACGACCGTCGATCGTGCCGACCCCGCGTCCCGCCACCAGCCCGACGGGGTGCACGGACCGTCCATGGTGGACGATCCGGCCGCGTTCGCGTGGACGGACCGGGGCTTCGTCCCGCGTCCGCTGCACGAGCAGGTGCTCTACGAGCTCCACGTCGGCACGTTCTCCCCGGAGGGGACCTTCGACGGGGTCGTCGACCGGCTCGACCATCTCGTCGAGCTCGGCGTGAGCACGCTCGAGCTGCTCCCGGTCGCGCAGTTCCCGGGCGGACGCAACTGGGGCTACGACGGGGTCCTGCCCTACGCCGTCCAGGAAACCTACGGCGGTCCCGACGGCCTGCGCCGCCTCGTGGACGCCGCTCACGCCCGCGGGCTGGGCGTGGTGCTCGACGTCGTCTACAACCACATGGGTCCGGAGGGCAACCACCTCGACGACTTCGGCCCGTACTTCTCCGATCGTCACGGCACACCGTGGGGACCCGGCCTCAACACCGACGGCGAACTCGCGGACCCGGTCCGACGGTTCGTGATCGAGCACGCGGTCGGCTTCGTGCGTGACTTCCACCTCGACGGCTTCCGGCTGGACGCGGTGCACGGCATCGTCGACACCTCGGCCGTGCACCTGCTCGAGGAGCTCGCGACCGCCGTGCACGCGGAGGCGGACCGCCGCGGCGCGCCCGTGCACCTGATCGCGGAGAGCGACCTGTCGGACCCGAGGCTGCTCCGCTCGCCGGACGCCGGCGGCTACGGCCTGGACGCCCAGTGGGCCGACGACCTGCACCACGCCGTGCACGTCGCCGTCACCGGCGAGCGCGACGGCTACTACGTCGACTACACCGGGCTCGAGGACCTGCGCACGATGCTCCGCGACCGCTACGTGTTCTCGCGGCGCTACTCCGCCTTCCGCAAGCGCACCGTCGGGAGACCGGCACGCGAGCTGCCTTACGACCGCTTCGTCGTCTCCGTGCAGAACCACGACCAGATCGGCAACCGCATGCTCGGCGAGCGGTTGTCCGAGCTGACCGACCTGGAGGGCTGCAAGCTCGCGGCGGCGACGATGCTGACCTCGCCGTTCGTGCCCATGCTCTACATGGGTGAGGAGTACGCGGACCCGGCACCGTTCCGCTACTTCGTCTCGCACACCGAGCCCGACCTGATCGAGGCGGTACGTACCGGCCGGCGCGAGGAGTTCGCCGCGTTCGCCTGGCAGGGTGAAGCACCAGACCCGCAGGCCGAGTCGACGTTCGAGGTCTCGAAGGTGGACGTCGCACTCGCGGCCGCGGGCGGCGAGCACACGGCCCTGTTCACCTGCTACCGCGAGCTCATCGCCCTGCGCGCCGAGCTCACCCTGCTCCATCGACCGGACGCCCCCGACGTCGACGCGATGCCCGTCCCGGGCCGCGCAGCGGTCACGCTGCACCGGACCGACGGCCGCGAGGCGGTGGCGGTGGTTATCAACGCCGAACACGAGACCGTCGACGCGGTGCTCCCCGGCGACGGTTGGTCGCTCCGGTTGGCGACCTCAGACCGGCGCTTCGCAGGCCCGGGGGGGCCCGACGCCCCCGTGTCGGACGCCGGCGGGACCCACCTGACCGTGCCTCCCCGCTCGGTCGCCGTGCTCCGACGTCTCCCACCCCACGCGGCCGGCGGACCGGCCGCGCACCACGAGGACCCATCGTGACCCAGCTCTGGCCCGGCCGAAACTTCCCGCTCGGTGCGAACTTCGACGGCTACGGCACCAACTTCGCCGTCTTCTCGGAGATCGCCGAACGCATCGATCTCTCCATCTTCCACGCGCGTGGCCGCGAGGAACGGATCACGCTGCCGGAGGTCACCGGTTCGGTCTGGCACGGCTACGCCCCGGACGTCGGACCGGGGACCCGCTACGGGTTCCGGGTCCACGGGCCGTACCGACCGGCAGCGGGACTGCGGTGCAACCACCACAAGCTGCTGCTCGACCCCTACGCCAAGGCGGTCGTCGGCGACCTCACGTGGGACGAGGCCGTGTTCGGGTACCGGTTCGGCGATCCGGACGGGGCCATGAACACCCGCAACAGCGCCCGCTTCGTCCCCCGCTCGGTCGTGACCCAGCCGTTCTTCGAGTGGGGAAACGATCGCCCGCCACGTACCCCGTGGAACGAGACCGTGATCTACGAGGCCCACGTCAAGGGTCTCACGATGCAGCATCCGGCGGTCCCGGAGCACGAGCGCGGCACGTACTCGGGCCTCGCGCACCCGGCGGTGATCTCGCACCTGCTCGACCTCGGGGTGACGGCGATCGAACTGATGCCGGTGCACCGCTTCGTGTCCGAGCACCACCTGGTCGAGCGTGGCCTCACCGACCACTGGGGCTACAACTCGATCGCGTACCTGGCGCCCCACGACGGGTACGCGTCGGTCCCGGGCGAGCGGGTGGTCCCCGAGTTCAAGCGCATGGTCCGCACGCTGCACGAGGCGGGCATCGAGGTGATCCTCGACGTCGTCTACAACCACACCGCGGAGGGCAACCACCTCGGTCCGACCCTCAACCTCAAGGGCTTCGACAACCCCTCGTACTATCGGCTCGTCGAGGACGATCCCCGCTACTACATGGACTACACGGGGACGGGCAACTCGATGAACATGCG
>SKTG01000187.1 GCA_007118045.1 Nitriliruptoraceae bacterium | reverse complement strand
TGGTTCGAGCGCCAGGTCAGCTCGATCGACACCGTCGGCCACGGCATGTCGGTGCTCGCCTCGTTCTACCGCTGGCTGGTCCAGACCGGCATGGCCGACACCACCCCGATCGCCGCGGTCCGCCGGCCGTCACGCGACGAGACCCCACGGCAGACCCGGCTGACTCGCCGCGAGCTCGCGGACTGGCTCAACACCGCCGAGACCGACGGCGCGCCGGTCTACGCGATGGCATGTCTGCTGCTGCTCAACGGGCAGCGGGTCTCGGAGGTCTGCGGCATCGACATCGACGACCTCGCCGAGGAACGCTGGCACCCCACCGTGACCATCCACGGTAAGGGCGACAAGGACGCCACCATCCCCCTCGCGCCACGTACCCGTGCCGCGGTCGAGCAGGCCGTCGACGATCGCGACGACGGTCCGCTGCTGCGCGACCGGTGGGGCAGCATGTCACGCAACAACGTCTCCGCCGCCGTCGCCCGCCTCGCCCGCGAAGCAGGCATCGCCCGGCGGATGACCCCGCACACGCTGCGGCACGCCGCCATCACTGCGGCGTTGAACGCCGGTGCGCACCTGCGTGACGTGCAAACTTCGCCCACCACGCCGACCCCAAGACCACCATGCGCTACGACCGCAACCGTCACATCCTCGACCGTCACGCCACCCACGCCATCGCTCAGTACATCGCTCAGTACATCGCCGGCTCCGAGTAGGGACTCCGGGTGTGTTGCACTGGTGAGCGTCGTCGGTGTCCTGGAGGTGGGTCCTTCGCCGCAAGCGCCACTCTTGAATCCGTAGCCGGCTGGTGCCGTCGACGCATAATGCGTGGCTGGAGCGACGTTCGTCTCGCAGGTCCATCGACTCTACCCAGCTGGGCCCGTCGGGTTGAGGATGGTGCCTCTGATCAGCAGGCAGGAACGGCTGTGGCAACGCTTCAAGCCGATACCGGCTCTCCTCCAGCATCGGGGCAGCGCGACACCCGCAGGCGTCCTCGTAGTGTTCGTGGCGGGCTGTGGACGCTCGGAGGCCTGCTGACCGTGGCAGCACTTGCGCTGGCCGTCACGGCGCTGCTCGATGCGCGAGATGCTCGTCGCCCCCCGCCCGGCGAGCTCGTGGAGTTGGCTGACGGCCGGATGGTGCATCTACAGGTGGCCGAAATCGATCACGCCGGGCCGACGATCGTGTTCGAGGCCGGCCAGGGGCAGTTCAGCCCCGTGTTCGCCTGGCTGCAGGATGCGCTGGCCGAGCACGTGACGGTGGTCGCCTACGACCGACCCGGCTACGGATGGAGCACGCCGGCTGACCGCCCGGCCGACGCCGGAGCGACCGCCGACGACCTTCACGAGGCTCTTGCCGCGCGGTCGCTGGAAGGTCCCTACCTGCTTGTCGGCCACAGCCTCGGGGCCTTCTACGTACGGACCTTCGCCGAGCGCTATCCCGACCAGACCGCAGGGATCGTGCTGCTCGACCCTGCACACGAACAGCAGTTGGACCGGCTGCCCGCCGAGGCTGTCCGCGAGTTCGAGGAGGCCGGACCGATGTTCCGTTGGGCCGCCCGGCTCGCCAGGCTCGGGCTGTTCCGTCTGAGCAACCCCCAGGAGGATGCCACCAGCGATCTCCCGGGCGCCGCGGCAACCCAGATCGTCACCGTCTCCGCGGCGGCACGCTACTGGCAGACCGCCGGCGCCGAGGTCGACGCATTCGAGACCCTCGCAGCCGCACCACCCCACGAGTTGGGTGACCTGCCCGTCATGATCATCAGTGCCGGACGCGACGTGCCCGATGCGCCACCGATCCGCGAGACGATGGACGACCTGCACCATGAACTTGCCTCGCGCGCCCCTCACGCCACCCGCCACCTCATCGAGGACGCGGACCATCTCACCCTGCTCACCGTCGAGGAGCACGCACGAGCAGTCAGCGACCTCATCTCCGATCTCCTACCGCCGACGGCCGACGACTGACAGACCGCCGTTGCGCGCGGAGGCGGATGGTGTTCTGCATGAGCCTGACCGAGCCCCGAACGGCCCGTTGGGACTGGGACACGTGGCAACTGATACCGGTGCCGGCCGGCGCTGCCGACAGATCGGGCTGGACGTGGCAGGGCCTGGAGTTGGTTGTGGGCGGGGCCATCGACCCTCGTGACCTCGCGCGGCCGTGCGTAGGCTTCGGTTGTCGATCCTGGAGGCTTGCTGATGGCGCGCAGGGTGATCGTCGGTGGCCTGGTGGTTGCGATCGCCGCCAGCGTGGCCGGATTCCCGTTCGAGACACGGGGAGCGCACGACTGGTCCGGGTTCTTCTTCATCGTGTGGGCGCTGGCGGCGTTCGTCGCGGCGGGGCTGCTCGCGGTCCAGACTGCACGCGCCGGTAGCGACCTCGCGGCCGTCGGGTTCGCCGCGGTGGCGCTCTACGGGCTTGGCACCACCCTCAACTCCTCCCTGCTGGCTCGTGGGCTGGTCGAAGCCAGCGTGGGGATCCAGCCCGGCGTGTGGGCGATGCTCGCCCTCGGGCTGGCGCTGATCGGACTCAGCGGCCGCATGTCGGGCTGGGTGCGCACCGTCGGGCTGGCCGCCGCGGCCGGCCACGCGATCGCGGCGACGGCCGTGCTCTTCGGAGCCGAACTGCCGCACACCGGCGCGGAAGCCTCCGACTGGCCGTCGCTGCTCGTAGCGGTCTCCAAGCTGCTGCTGTGGGCCACGATGGTCGGGTGGATCCTCGACCAGCGCCGGCAGCCCGACGACGTAAGGAGCCTGGCATGACCGACGACACGGCCCGATCCGACCGGCCGTCCGGGTGGGGGATCCCCCTCGGCGTGGGAGCCGGCGCAGGCATCGGGATGATCTTCGGGATCCTGCTCGACATGCTGGTCATGGGGATGCTCATCGGCGCCGCAATCGGCCTGGTTGTAGGGGCCGCCACGACCAGCGCCGCGGACACACCCGCAGCCAAACGGGGCCGGGTGATCGCTGCCGCCATGGGGATCGCCCTCGCCGGGGCTGCCATCATCCTCGCGATCGTGTCGCATTGACCCGCCGGCGGCCGGCCCTCGACAACGACGACCATGCAGCGTTGCCGCTACGTCCGATCAGCCTCCCGAAGGCCGCACGGTGGCTTGATCCGATGCAAGGTCGGGGCCTACGGACTCGACTCGTCACCCTCGCTCGTGCCCGGTCCGAGCGCAGACCTCAGCGCGTAGAGCGCCTTCCGCCAACTCGGGTCCTCGGTCACTCCGATCAGGTCGTCGGCTTCGTCCTAGACCCTGAGCGTGTACGAACCGCCCGGCTCGGTTGGCTCGGTCCAGTCCAGACGTCGTCCCACGAGCGGCAACACCTCGACCGCCACAGTCAGGCGACCCTCGGCACGCGTCTGCGTCGAGCTACGCCCGCTGAGTCCACAACCCGTGGGATCCCCAACAGCCGTGACTGTTCCGCTGCCCGAGGCGCTGGTCTCTCCCACCCTCGCGTGGAGCGTCACACTCACCTTCCGAGCGGTGCTACCGCAGGTCACACAAGGGGCACGGCGCTCCACCGGGATGTTGGTCGGCTCGTCCAGGAGCGACTCGCATCCAGCGCACCACACCTGATGCTGCTCCTGGACGGTCACGGATCGGCTCCTCCGCACGGGTTGCGGCCAGCCAGGAGTGAACCGAGCACCCGGTCAGGTCGCCCGCCTGCGGGAGGCCATGTCGGTGAGGCCGCCGAGAGCGCCGGACCCCACAAGGACCGCGCTCATGGAGAAGCCATCCCGCAGACGAGCCTGGTCGACACGAAGCGTTCCTCAGCCGGACGAGAACCGCCGCAGCGACCTGGTGACTCCGGGCGTTGTGACCTGGTTCCAGTCGGCGAACGACAACGCCGGATACATGATGGCCGGCGGAGCAGCGATGAGGGAGGGAGCAGCAGTACGGTACGGCCTGCAACCCCCGCTCTCATTGGTTGCTCTCCGGATGCTGGTCGTCATACGGTTGACGGCCTGTCTTAGAGGGCGTTTCGCACTGCACGGAGGGGTTCTTCGGTGGGCCTTCTCGGTGTCTTCGATGCAGTCGAGTGGCACTACAGCGGCCCCGGGCTCGTGGATGCTGCCGGCCTGGCCAGTGGCTGGCCCCAGCGGTCGTGGAAGGCGACCT
>SKTG01000022.1 GCA_007118045.1 Nitriliruptoraceae bacterium | reverse complement strand
CGACCATGTCACCCACGAACATCGAATCGCCCACGACGACGAAGGTGGCGTTGTCGGAGTCGGGGGGGTCTACCCAGAGCCCGGCCCGGTTGTCCTTCGGAGCCAGATGGAGCGTCGCCTGGCGACCGAACCCTGCCCTCCCGAACAGGTTGGCCCTGGAGCCGTCCTCGTGCTCCAGACGGAGCCGTTCGTCCACGTTCGCGCCGGAGAGCCCGACAGCGCCGACGTCCTCCGCCGTCGTGCCGTGCGGGTTGCGCCCGCCATCGAGTTGGAGGTCGCTGTGCCTGGTCCCATGCGGGTTGCGCCCGCCGTCTAGCTCGAGGTCACCGTGCCTGACGGGACCGCCGTCTCCGTCGGCGTGAGCATGCTCGTCCCCGCCCGTCACGAGCTTCTGCCGGGCGTCTGGGTGCAGCTGGGACTCCGTGACCGCGTCGTTGGCGAGGGTGCCCCGGATTGTCCCCTCGACGGTCAGGTCCTCCTTGACGGTCAGTTGACCGTCGATCACCAGGCTGCCCTGCGCGTCGTCCTCCGGACCGGCCCCCTCGACCGCAAGGAAGCCTCTGAGGTTGCCCTTGACCTCGAGGTCGCCCTCGACGGTCAGGTCGGCCTCGATCGTGTCGCCGGCACGGTCGACCTTGGCCTGCTCGAGCCGCTTCACCTCGTCGACCGCGTCGTTCCAGTCCTGGGAGCGGATGCTGTCGCCCTTGCTCTTCGGGAAAGGCTGCTCCGGTTCGAATGGCATGCTCATCTCCAGTCATCGGTGACAGCCACGAGGCCGCCGGGCCGCGTTCAGAACACGACCTCCCACAGCAACGTGAGCCTGAACGCGTCGGTCTTCGTCACCGGTTCGAAGACCACGCGGTTGTACATGACCCCGTCTTCCTCGCCGTTGAAGCTGGCGGCCTCACGCAACGGCTCGGTGCCGTTGGCGTCGTCGTAGTCGAAGATCGCGGTGAGGCTCACCCGGACGCGGACCACCTCCTCACGGTCCTCGGTCCGCTCGGTGAGGCGCTCGGTGTCGCGCTCGGTGATCTCCCGGCGTGCTCCCCGGGGCGCCAGGAGGGCTTCGTGGTCGTCGGCCGGCGTGGTGCCGTCGGTGCCCACGCCGATGTGGCTGATCGGTCCCGGCGGGCTGGTGGTCTCGGAGAACAGCTCGGCGATCATGAACCGGCCGCTCAGCACGATCCGGTTGCGTCGGCGTCGCTCGTCGACGATCCGCCCGGCGCGATCGGTCAGCCGCAGGGTCACGTGGCCTCGTGTGTCGAGCCGGTCGGTCATGGCATGCACCCCTCGTCAGAAGTAGCCGAAGTCGTTGTCGAAGGCCGCCAGGTCGAACAGCCCTCCGAGGCGAACACGGTCCTCGGCGGCGTGGGACTCGACGCCCTGTTGGAGGCTGCCGACGCTGAGCTGCTCGTCGAGCTGGTGCCAGGCGGTCGTGCGGTGTGTCGCGGCCACGCGTCCGTCGTCGCGGGCGTCCAGACGGTCGAACAGCGACAGCGAGAACTGCACGGAGCCGCGCACACCCGCGGCGCGCGTCTGGTCGACGACCTCCTGGAGGTCCTCGTGTGCGAGGCCCTCGAACACGAAGACACGGCCGGCGTGGTCGTGGCGCTCCTTGAGCGCCTCCACGGTGGCGGACAGGTGATAGGGGACGCGCACCTCGAACGTGAGCGGCTCGAGGCTGCGCCACCGCATCATGACCGAGAAGTCCGGCGGGTCGAAGGTCGCGCCCTCGTCGAACACGCTGCGGTCGTAGCGGGCGCCGTGGGCGCGGAGGCGCCAGCGGCTCGGCTCGCGCGGGACGTCGGGCAACGTCGCCGGCTGCTCCCCGCCGAGGTCGGTGAACGCGTCGGTGACGTCGGTGGTGTCGACGACGGCCTGAAGGCCTCCGTCGTCCCGATGGAGCAGCGTCAGGGTCTGTCCCTCGGCGACGATGAGATCGTCGGTGCTGCGCAGTCCGATCCGCCCGCCACCGTCCGACGCGTCGGCGTCGCGGCTGATCTCCAGATCCCGCCCGTCCCCCGCTGTGAACGTCAGCTCGATGGTGGGCGCGGTCGCCTGCACGGTGGTGGGGCGCACCTCGAGCGAGACCCGCGAGATCCGCTGGGGGGAGCCACCGTCGTCGGGCTCGACCACGGCCTCCTGCGACTGCCCGGCCCGTCGTTCCGCCGTCGGGGCGAACTCCTCGACCACGACCAGCCCCTCGAGGTCGGCCCGCAACCCCTCTGCCTCGGAAGGCAGATCGAGGTCGTCCAGGTCGAACGGCATCCCGAGAGCCGAGCGCACCGCCCCCCGCACCGCCCGCACGGTCCCCCCGCCGGTGAACAGCGGCACCACGTCCCGCAGCCGCTGACGGAACGCCTCGTCGCTCTCGCGCTGCTGCTCGCCGCCACGGAGCTGTCGGCGGCTCACCCCGTGGATCGCGGCGAGCGCGTCGAGCGCACCACCCTCCGCGTAGTCGACCCAGTGGGACCTCAGCAGCGCCTTGACGTCGGCGTCGGCCTCCTCCAGCGACGCCCCGACGGCGTCCAACAGCTTGTGCAGCACCGCGCTCGGGTCGTCCGCCGCGTAGGCGTCGGGGAACAGCTCCACCAGCCGGCGGGTCTTGCGGGACGGGGCCTGCGCCACGGCTCACACCTCCTACTGCGGCTCGTTCGGCTGCTCGCCGAGATCGAGGATGGTCGTGGCCGGGCGCAACCCGGGATAGGGGGGCGCGGACAGCTCGAGCTCCACCTCCGCCTCGTGCTCGTCGGGGTCGTGACCCTCCACCTCGGCGATCTCCAGCGTGGCGGTGTCGCTGTCGACGAAGGCCACGTCGGCGTCCAGGTCACCGATCGGCTCCCGCTGCTCCGGCGCCGACCGCGGCGTCGCGGTGAACGCGCCGAGCACCGACAGGCGCAGGTCGCGGAAGGCGACCGCGGTGCCGTCGGTGTCGAGCAGTTGCAGGGAGACCTCGTAGCCCTGGTCGGTCGCGACGGTGTCTGCGACGTGCAACGAGGCCAGCAGCACCGTGTCCAGCTCACCCTCGGCAGGACGCACCTGCTGCGTGTCGGCGGTCAGGAACGGGTCGGGCAACGGCACGCCCTCCTCTTCGGGGTCCGTGCGGGAGACGAGCTGGGCCTCGGCTACATCGGCCAGACCGCTGGTGGCGAAGGCCAGAGCGTTGAGGCGGCGCAGCGACAGCGACTCCCCGATCGACAGCGACCGCAGCTCCTCGACGACCTCGTCGAGGAAGTCCTCCTCGGCGTTCGAAGGCACCTCACGCTCGCCGATGAGCACGAAGGAGCCGGAGATCGTCACCTCCACGATCTCCTCCACCCGCGCCAGTACGCCGGCGGCGCGCGTGCGCTCCACGACTCTCTCGATCTCCGCCGGGTCTCCGCCGGCGTGTCGCACCCGCACCTCCCCGAGCGGAACACCGGGGTCCGTGCTGTGGTCGAGCACGGTCGTGCCCTGCACGCCCTCCACCCCGAGCACCGCGAAGCGGATCGCGTTCAGCGTGGCGTTCCCGGAGCGTTCCAGCGCGTGCTTGGCGCGCTCACGGAGCTGATCGTCGGGCTCGGAATCGTGGCCGGCAGTGGTCGGCGTGGGGTTGGTGACGCGGTCGATCCCCGCCGGCGGCGTCGGCATGACCACCAGCGTCTCGGCGTTGACGTTGCCGTCGGGGCCGGCTTCGACGGCCTCGACCCGGACGTCGACGGACTCCTTCCCGGCGGCGATCTCGGCCGGCTCGGTGGTGACGAACAGCCGGTCGGCCTCGTCGGCCACCCGGGTGTGCTCGGGGATCTCGAGCGGCTCGTCCTCGGGTCGTCGACGCGAGAAGGTCACCTCGCCGGTGGCCTTCGTCGCGGGGATCCGCTCCACGCCGAGCAGCGCCACCACGTTGTCGAGTGCCACCCCGCTGGCGTGATCGACGAACGCGCGGCGGTACGCCTGGTCCATCTGCTCGTGGACGACGGTCAGCTCGCGCGCCACCGCACCGACCAGCGTGCCGATCACGCTGCCGGGGTTGAAGTCGGTCAGGCCCGCCGGCGGGGAGCGGTAGGTGTACTCCACGTCGAGGCGGCTGCCCTCGTCGGGCGTCTCATCGTCGACCCACCGCAGCCGGTTGGCGGAGACCGCGAAGTGGGTTTCGCGCTCGAAGACCGTGAACGTGGCGTCCTTCAGGCCGGTCACACGGGTGACGGCGTGCGTCTCCCGCGGCAGCTCGTAGGAGTCGACCTGGGGGTCGACCACGAAGCTGACGCTGCGAGGCTGCTCCACGCCGCGGCGGACCCGCTCCTCCATCGCGGCGACGACGTCGCCGAAGCGACGCGAGAACGGGTGCCCGGGATCGGTCACGACGCCTCCAGGCGCTCGTCGTGGACCAGGCTGATGGGCTCCGCGGCCGACACCAACCGGACCTGCAGGCGCAGGCGGATGAGGTCGCGCTCGCCGGGTACCACCACCGCCTCGACATCACCGACCTCGACCACCCGCGGGTCACGCTCGAGCGCCTCCCGGGCACGGGCCATCAGCATCACCTGGGTGCGGGTGACGTTGGGCTCGCCGACGAGTTCGTCGATGCGGGAGCCGTAGCGGGGACGACCGAGGGCGGCGAGCTCACCCCGCCTGACCCGCAGGCGCAGGGGCAGGGCCTGCACGATGTTGTCGACCCCGGTCGCGAGAGCGAGGTCACCGCTGCCGTCGACCACCAGGTCGGCCCCCCGCCAGGTCCAGGCCAGGCGCAGATCCGCTCCGAGCTGCTCGGTTCGCTGGTCGACCATGGTCGGTTCACCCCTCCTCGGCGCCGATGAGTTCGGGCCACTCCGCATCGCTGTGCCAGCGCTCCGGGTCCTCGACGTCCTCGATCCGCAGGGTCACCCGGTACGGGCCCGTGGCGTCCGGGGGCACGGAGGGGGTGAACCGCACGCGCGGAGGGCCGGGGTCGTCGTCCTCGTGGGGGGTGCCCACGTCGAACTCCAGCTCGTCGACGTTGGGCGTCCACGTGAACGCCGGGGTCTCCTCACCCGCGAGCGTCAGCATCCACCGCAAGGCGATGGTGTTGGGCTCGCCGGGGTCGAGCGTGTAGCCGGAGGCCGCGTCGTCGTCGGGGGTGCCCCAGCCCGCCGGTGCGCGGGCGGCCAGGCGGACCGCCGAGGTCTCGAGGGCCGCCTCGACGACCTCCGCACGGAGCACGGTGACCACGCACGGGCTCGCCAGCAGGCCGGGGTCATCGGGCGGGTCGGCCCCGCCGGTCATGCCCGCGCGGGTGACCTCAGCCAGCTCCTGGGCGTCCCGGGCGGTGAACGTCAGCACGTGGGTGCCCAGCGGGAGATGTCGGCTGAAGTCGAGAGGGTCGTCGTCGGCTCCGTTGAGGGTCGTTCGCTCGGGCGCGTCCGCGTCGGGCTCGTGCAAGCTCGAGTACCACTCGAGGTGCAGGTCGTCGGCGTCGGTGTCCTCGACCTGGCCGGACAGCCTCACGGCGTCGGGCTCGACGAAGCGCTGCTGGTGCTGCGGCTCGTGGATCGCCAGCTCGATGACGCTCATCCGGTCCTCCCTCAGCCCTGCTGTCCGCTGTCGGTCAGGGTGGCGACGGCCCCGGAGGGGAAGATCGCCGCCCGGTCACCCACGACGTTGGCCGCGAGTTGGCCGACCATGACGGCCTCGTTCGCCTGGCTCGGCAGGACCATGCCCGGCCATGTCCGGTTGCGGCCCTGCAGGACCATGCCCTGCGTCACGATCGGTTTCCCGTGGGCCGTCACGTCCTCGTTGAGGCTGACGATCACCTCGACGTCCTCACCATCGTCCAGGGGACTGCTCGGCGGTGGCGGCTGGATCACCGGCGGGGCGGTGCCCTCGGCGCCCTCGACGAGCACCTCGTCGCCATCGACGGTCACCACGCCCCCGTCGGCGCGCAGGTCCAACGGACCCGTCAGCCGCAGTAGCCCTCCGGTTCGCGCGGTGAGCACCAGGTCGGCCATCAGACGCCCCCCTCGATCTCGTTGCCGCGGATGGTCGTCGAGGCGCCGTTGCTGGTGACGCGCAGGTCACCGTGGACGGTCATCTGATCGCACGTCACGATCACGTCGTGGTCGCCGACATCGATCACGACGTCCTGGGCGGCGGTGATCCCCAGCGCGCCGTCGGGGTAGATGCGCACGCTCGTGCGGGCCCGGCTGTCCGCGGCGTCCGCGGCCGGGTCGGTGACCTCCCGCAGCAGGTGGATGGAGCCGTCGGCCGCGAACCGCAGCTGGTTGCGGCTGTCGTCGTGGGGCACACGGTGCTCGATCAGCACCTCCCCGTCGGCGTGGAGCGGAGGTCGCTCGTCGGCGTGGTAGAAGCGGCCGGTGACCAGCGGTTGGTTCACGTCGCCGGCGGCGAAGTCGACCAGCACGAGGTCGTCCACACGCGGGGGTGCAGCCATGCCCATGTGCGCCGCGGCCACGGGCACCCGCGGCAGATCGAGCTGCTCGTGCTTGAGGCGCACGTCGACCTCGTAGTTGGTGTCGTCCTCGTCGCCGTGGTGGGGGAAGGTGGCGGTCACCACCCCCAGACGGCTGCCCTGGACGGCGGCGAGCTCGGCTCGCACGATCCGACGGACGAGCTCGACGACTCGGGTCATGACGAGCCTCCGGTGGCCACGGTGAGCTCGGTTACGAACCCGCGGTCGACGCTGAGCACGTGCCGCAGCGCCCGCACGTAGCCGGAGACCTCCAGCGTCTCATCGGGGGTACCGGTGACGGCCACGGGGTCGCCGAGGTCCAGCTCTGGTCGGCCGAGCACGGTCAGGTGCACGCGGCGCCGCGCGCGGGACGCGACGGCGAGCCGACCGTCAGCGAAGCGTCCGGCGAGGTCCGTGGTGCGGGCCACGGCGTCGAGGACGATCGGTCGCGCAGCGTCGGGAGCGCCGGCCGAGCCCGCGGCGAGCTCGTCACGGGCCAGCCAGTGGCTGGTGTCCTCTCCCCGCGCCGACATGGGGCTCTCGCCGCCGACGCCGACGCCGGTGGGCAGCTCGTCGGGCAGGTGCCCGGCGGCGTCGAGCAGGTGCTCGCCGTAGGCGAGCTCGATCGCTCCGGTAGGCGCGGCCGGCGGTGCCTGGAACCGCACGCGACCGCCGCGGTCGGCGTAGAGCTCGGCGCCGAGCCGGTCGGCCAGACCACGAAGGTGGGCGAAGGCGCTGCGACCGGGCTGCACCACGTAGCGGGGCAGCGTCGGGCCGCGGTCGACGGGCCCGGCCTGGACCCCGGCACGGGAGAGCAGGTCCTGCACGATGTCGCCGACGGCGCGGTCCTGGTAGGTGGCCGCGACCCGCAGGTGCAACAACGCGTCCATCGTGCCGACCCCGTGGATCACGGTCCCCGTGAGGGCCGGGCGCACCGCGGCGACCTTGCCGGCGAACACCGGGAACACCTCCGCGTCGTGGCCGAGGGCGACCTCCAGCCGCTCGCCGGGCGCCGCCCCGGCCCGCTCGGCGACGTCGATGTGCACGGCGTCGCAGGCCACGTCCATGTCCCGGTCGACCACCACGCGGGTAGGCCCCCCGTCGGGCGCGTCGGTCCGCGACCGGAGGTCGCCGGCCGACAGAGCGAACGTGGGAGCGAGCCCGGTCATCGTCTACACCCCCGCGTAGCGTCGTGCGTCCCGCTCGAACAGCGAGTCCTCGTAGCCGCTGCGCAGCCACTCGATGAAGTACGCAGGGAGGAAGAATGGGCCCAACCAGCCGTACTGGTTCACGTGACGCAGCTCGTGTTCGTACAGGGCTCTGTCCCGCGGGATGGCGATCTCGCAGTCGTAGGCGGGGGGGAAGACGTTGCCGGGACGGCTGTACTGCGGCAGGTCCTCGAAGCCGCCGTAGACGAAGAAGACGTTGCCCAGCGTCAGCGCGTGGAAGTGCTGCGGGAACGAACCCATCGCCCCGCCCCGGAAGACCAGCGCCGCCGTGTTGAGCCGTGGGGATGCGGCGGCGTCGAAGCCGGGCGGCTCCCACGTCACCCGGCCACCGGTGACCACCCACACGAGCCACCGCACGACCTCGAGCGCGAGGCAGACGACCTCGAGGAGGAGGCCGATGACGGTGTTCGGCAGGGCCCACACCGCCCCCAACAGGCTCAGCGCGACCCACCCCAGCGACCAGTGGCCGTCGGGGTCGACCCGTCCGACGGGGTCGTTGCCGCAGTACACGTAGCGGTTGCGGACCCGAGGGCGCCGCAGCCACGTGTCCAGGATCGCGTCGCGGTGTCGCGCCTGCTCCCCAGCGGGGCATCCGGGACGCACCAGCCGGGCGTCGTCGGGTGCGCCCGTGTAGCTGTCGGGTGTCAGGAAACGGCCCAGCCGCGGGTCGTACCAGCGCGTCCCGAACCAGTAGAGCCCGAGCTCGGGCAGGTACGGATGGCCGCCGAAGCGTGCGTGCTCGGTCGCGCCACGCAGGGGCGTACCGAACGGACAGTAGGTGACGGTGGCGGGCTCACCGGCTGCGTTGGTCACGAGGTGGACCGTGCCCTGCGGGTCGGCGTGCAGGTAACACGCCTCGTGCCCCCGGGCATCGCCGGTGACCTCGGCGATCACGCCCCAGGGGGTGGACACCGGAACGCGCACGTGGCTGCCGTCGGCGTCGGCGACCGCCAGCAGCTCGTCGTCGGGACCGTAGACGTAGCGCTCGACCCGCCCCGGCAGCGTGGCTTTCACGAGCCGCCCTCGGTGGTCGTAGTCGAACGTCGCCACCACCCGGTCGCCCCGTTCGACCGCGAGGAGCTGGCCGGCGGGGTCGTAGCGGTAGTGGTGCACTCCCCCGGGTCCCCGACGGCCTCGCGGTCGTCCCCAGCGGTCGCTGTCCCAGCGTTCGACGCCGCTGCCGTCCCGCACGGCCGCCAGGCACCCGAGGGGGTCGTGGTCGTACCGGGTCTCGCAGCCGTCGGCGCTCGCCCGGATGCGGTTGTCCCGCGGGTCGTAGGCGTAGCGCCAGCGGCTGCCGTCGCGGTGGTCGGCCGCGGCGACCAACCGCCCCAACGGGTCGTAGTCGTAGCGGCGGGCGCCGTCGTCGACCACGCGGTCATCCGCGTAGGTGAGGTCACGGGCGTGCAGGACCCGCCCGCCGCGGCGGACCCGCTGGCGCACGGGCCGTCCGTCCACCGGGTCGGCGACACGCTCGTCGACCGTGCCGTTGGCGAGGTGCACGCGCACGGTCCCGCCGTCGCGTTCGAACTCGGCGATCGGCTCACCACCGGCGACGACCGTGGCGAGGCTGCCGTCCGCGTGCCACCGGTAGTGGATCGGTGGAGCGTCCCCGGGCGGGTGGACGGCGCGGGGACGGCCGGTGGCGTCGCGCTCGAGCCGGGCGGTGAGGGTGACGTCGCCGACGGTCTGGTCCACGACGACCGTCCGGCCGGCGTCGTCGAAGCGTTGTCGGGTGGTCACCGACGGGCTGCGTCCCTCGATGAGCCGGTCGTGGTCGTCGTAGCGGTACTCGCACGTGAGGTCGCCGTCGTAGCGCACCCGGCTCATCCGTCCGGCGGGATCGTGGTCGTAGCGGCTGCGTGCACCGCGGTCGTCGACGTAGCGCAGCCGGTCGTTCGCGTCGTAGGCGTAGCGGGTGCCGCCACCGTCGGGGTGGACGACCTCGGTCAGTCGCCGGCGCGGGTCGTAGCGGAACGTCGTGGTGGCCGCATCGGGCTCGACGATCCGGCACAGGCTCCCGCGGTCGTCGAGGTGGTAGGTGCTCGGTCCGGCGCCGTTCTCGCTCACCTGCCACGTGCCATCGGCGGACGACGTGATCACACCGACGTCCCCATCGGCCTCCGTCAGCCGGCGGAGCAGGCGGGCGGCCTCGTCGCGGTCGACTCGTCTGCGGGCAGGACGGGCCGGACGCCCCAGCGCGCTGGCCCGGCTCGTCGCCTCGTCGAGGGTCAACCGCACGTTCTCGTCGCCTCCTAGACGGGGGCCGCGTCGAGCATCTGCGCGAAGGCCCGGTGCACCCGCGCGAACTCGCGGTCGAAATCGTCGTGGATCGCGGCCACGGAGGCCTCCATGCGCTCCACCAGTGGGGCGAGCTCGAGCTGGTCGAGCTCTTCGAGCACCGCCTGGAGGCTCTGATCGGTCAGCGCCGCTCCGTCGGCGAGCTCGTCGAGGACGCGTGTGGTGTCGCCGCGCAGCTCGGACAACTCCTCGTCGATCGCGTCGGCGACGGCGTCGAGCATCGCGTCCGCGGCGGACGTGAGGGTCTCGCGGGCGGCCTCGAAGGAGTCCTCGAGCCGTTGGCGCGTCGCAGCCGGGTCGGCGGCTGCCAGCGTCGCGGTCAGCGGCTCGAACAGTTCCGCGTGGAGGTGGTCGGTCAGATCGTCGGGATCCCATGCCGCGAGCGTGTCCCGCACCGCTCGATACGTCTGGTCCACCGCGCCCTGCAACATCGCAGGGCTGGTGAGCCGGAGGACCTCGCCGACGGTGTCGAACAGCTCGTCCATCGCGGGCCGAACGGCGACGTCGAGCCGCGTCAGCTGCTGGACCAACCGCTCGGCGGCCTCGAGGATGCGCCGCGAGCTCACCGAGGGCCGCATGCCGTACAGCCCGTCGAGCACCTCGGCGTGGGTGAGAGGACGGGGCGCGCGCAGGAAGTCGGGCACCAGCCGTCGCAACTCGCCGTGAACGCGCGCGTGGGCGGTGGCGCCAGCCGTCGCGTCCACCGCGTCGACGTGCGCGGCCAGCCGAACGCTCGTCGCCGCGTGCTGCTCGTTCAGCCTGGCGCGGAGGCTGTCGGGCCGGTGGGCGTCGATCCGGTCCGACAGCTCCTCCAGTCGGGCGGCGACGGCGGCGACGTCCTCCTGCCGTGCGTCGGGTGCGTCCGCCGTGGCCTCCGCGAAGCGTTGGCTCATCCCGCCCAGGGCCTGCATCGGGCCGAGCACCGTGGCCGGGGACAGCCCGTCGAGTCGTCGGCTGCCGCTGCGCAGTCGCTCCATGATCTGGGCGGGGTCGGTCGAGTCGAGCTGCCCGCTCAGGCGCGTGCGGATCTCCTCCGCGGCGCCGGTGAGGACGTCCTCGGGGATCGAGCGGGCGACGCCCACGATCCGCTCGAACAGGCCATCGAGGGGGCGGAAGAGCCCGTCGAACGGGATCTCGGTCCACGCCTGCTCGCTCAGGTCCCGCAGTTGCTCGGGCTCGTCGAGCAGCGCGCCCGTGAGCTGGTCGATCAACGGCCGCAGCTCCGCGAGGAGCGCGGCCACCGGCTCCGGCGGCTCGGCGTTCTCGACGGCCGTCAGTACCGCAGCCCGCAGATCGGTGAAGGCCTCGCGCCGACGTGCGTCGAGCCCCTCAAGGAGGGGGCCGGGATCGAGCCGGTCGACGGCGGCGTGAACCTGCGACCAGGCCTCGCTCGCCGGTCGCAGCCAGTGCTCGGGATCGACGCGCTTCAGAGCCTCGTTCACGTCCGCGTACGGGCGCTCGAGGGGGGCGAGGATGCGGGCGGGATCAGCGGCGCCGACCTGCTCCTCGAGAGCCTCGATCCGTCGGGAGGCGGGCGCCAGCCAGGTCCGGGCGCGGGCGGTGTCGACCGTCGTGGCGAGCTGCTCCAGCGAGGCGGCGGCGGGCGCGAGCACCTCGGTGGGGGCCAGGGCCATCAGGCGGTCGCGGAAGCGCTCCAGGCGGGTTGCGACCTCGCCCAGTAGGTCCCACACGGGGCGGGTCGCCTCGTCGAGCTCCTCGCGCAAGCGCGCCAGCACGGTGGCGTCCAGGTCGAGAGCCCGCAGCGTGGCGAGGGCGCCGGCGACGGCGAGCCGCTCCGCGTCGGACAGGGCCGCGGGGTCCATGGCATCGAGACGCTCTCGCACCGCGTCGATCTCGTCGATCACCGCCTCGCTCGCCGTCGACACGTCGAACGGCTCCAGCTCGTCGAGGAGATCCCCGAGGCGCTCGAGCTCCGCGCCGGCGGCCTCGCCGAGGCCGGCGACAGCCTCCCCGGCCTGTTCCACCGCGTGCTGCAGCTCAGCGAGGGCCTGGTCGATCGGCAACGCCTCGAGCTGGGAGGCGATCCCGCGCACCGCGTCGCGTGCGGACTCCGCGAGCGTTCCGGGATCCAGACCAGCGGAGGCGGCCTCCTCGAGCGCGTCGAAGGCCTCGGCGAGCCTCGCTTCGGCGTCCTCGAGGCCGAGCGCTTCGAGCTGGGCGCCCGCCCGGTCGACGAGGTCGACGACGGTGCTCTGGACCTCCTCGACGGGGACGGATCGGACGATCCCGCGGATGCCCTGCGCGAGGCTGTCGAGCACCTCGGTGACCTGTGCGAGCGGTGAGGCCGCCAACGCCGCGCGGATGGTCTCGCTGAGCAGCTCCGCCCGCCAGCGCAGCTCGTCGGGTCGCAGCAGGTCGTCCACGTGGTCGCCGAGCTCGTCGAGCAGCGCCGTGATGGCGTCGACGACGTCGTCGACGGTGAGGACGCGCTCTACGGGGACCGCCTCCAACGCCGCGGTCAGGTCCGCGAACAACGCCGGGGCGTCCTGGGTGTCGACGACGTCCACGACGTCGTCGTAGACGGCGCCCAGCTGGGCGGCGACCGACTGGAGGCGGTCCTCGACCTGGTCGATGCGCGCCTGCAGCTGCTCGTACTCCTCGGCAGCGGAGGGGTCCAGTGCCTCGATGGTCTCCACCACCGACTCGAGGCCCTCGCGCAGCCGCTCCTGGGCCCCTCTCAGATCGGACGCCGCGTCGGCGGCGGCCTCGACAGGCGCCACGGCCGTCGCGGCCGCCACGGCCTCCTCCGCCGCCGCGTCGAGCACGTCCACGCCGACCCCGACGAGGTTGTCGACGAGGAACGTCAGGAGGTCGGCCTCGTCGGGTGGCTCCGTCGCGAAGTCCGCCAGCGTCGTCAGCGCCGTGTCCAGGCGCTGGAGGAACTCGGTGGGCAGCAGCTGATCGACCAGCGTGGCCACCCGGGAGTGCAGGTCGTCGACCAGTTCCTCGAGGATCGACAGCCCTGCCTCGGCCACGGTCTGGTCCGCCAGGATCTCCCCGAGCAGCGGGTGGTCGCGGATGGTCGCCTCCACCGCGGAGTAGGCCGCTGGCAGTGATCCGACGTACTCGAGGGTTCCCGGCGCCAGCAGGCCACGAAGGTGCTCGAGAGCGGCTGGCAACCGCGTCACGATCGCCTCGGTGTCGGTCTGCGCCAGCTGGTCAGCACGGTCGGCGACGTCGGCGAGCGCCTCGCTCACCGGGGAGAGCAGTGCCTCCGGCTCGAAGGCCGCGAGCAGTCCCTGTGTCGCGTCCGCGATCTCCCCGATCCGGTCGGGCGGGGACGGGATGCGGAGCAGCGCGTCACTCATCGTCGGCCGCCCCCTCGTCCAGCGCGTCGCGGGTCGCTTCGAGGTCGGCAGCTCCCTGGTCGGTCAGCAGGGTGAACGCTGCGACGCTCTGCTCGAGTCGCTCGGTGGGCACGGCGAACTCCGGGGTGCCGGTCATGAGCTCGGTGAGGCGGGAAACCTCGTCGAGGGAGTCCTGCATGCGGTCCACGGCGGCGACCGCCTCGTCACGCAACGGCGCATCCAGGGCGGCCAGCGGGTCGGTGGGCGGCTCGGGGGGCTCCACGTACTCGACGACCTCGCAGCGGAAGTCGAACTGGGCGGGGTAGTCCACCCGCTGGCTGACGTCGAGGCGGGCGACGAGGACCTCGGAGAAGTAGCCCTCGCCGACCGCCTCGGTGTAGAACTCCAACGGCTCGCCCGCCAGGAAGGCCGAGCGGAGCTCGTCCAGCCCCGTGCCCGCCTCGGGCCCGTACACGATCCCCTCGAAGCGGACCCGAACCGACGGACGGCCGAGCCACTGCACGACGTCGCCGTGGGCGCCCGGCACCCGGTGGTGGACCAGGTCGGCGCGCTCGTCCACGGACACCGTGGTCAGGTGCCGGATGCTCAGAGCACCGAGCTCGACGGTCACCGGGGGGTCTCCTCGCCGTAGGCGCGGCGGACCTCGAACTCAAGACGCTCCGCGAACCTGTCGATCAGCGCCTCGACGTCGTCGTGGGAGCCGGTCCGCGGAGGGGAACCGGTGCCGGAGCGGGTCGCCTCGGCCGGGGTTGGGGGGTGGTCGTCATCGACCACGTGTCCGCGGCCGTGCTCGTCGGCGATGGATGCGGGGGGACGCCCCCCGGTGTCGCGTGCGGGCTCGTCGGCGACCGCGGCGCGTAGCACTCCGGCGATCCCTCCGGCGGCGGTCACCATGCGCACCGGGCGCGACGGCATCTCCACGGCCCGCGGCTGCGATGTCGGAGCAAGGTCGGCGGCCGATGGTCGCGTCGTCGGAGGGGAGTCGGCAACGGCCGGTGGCCGCGTCGTCGGAGGGGAGTCGGCAACGGCCGGTGGCCGCGTCGTCGGAGGGGCGT
>SKTG01000065.1 GCA_007118045.1 Nitriliruptoraceae bacterium | reverse complement strand
GGTCGCCCGCGCCTTCGGCCACTCCGGGTCGCCCGCGCCTTCGGCCGCTCCGGATCGCCCGCGCCCTCGGCTGCTCCAGGTCGGCCGCTCCAGGTCGGCCGCTCCAGGTCGGCCGCTCCAGGTCGGCCACTCCCTCGGCCACTCCAGGTCGCCGGTCTCGAGGCTACGGCGTCGAGGAGCCGGCGGCTGCCCTGGCCTCCTCGACGTGGCGGGTCCGCAGGCGGGGACCGACCGCGAGCGTCAGGATCAGGTGGACGACGGCCGCGACGGCGAAGGGGGCACGCAGGCCCGCATCACGGCTCACCAGGTCCTCCACGAGGCTCACGAGAGCTCCGCCGGCGAGGGTCCCGAGCGGCATGCTGCCCCATCCGAAGAAGCGGTAGACGCTGTTGACCCGACCGAGCAGGTCGTCCGGGATGAGCGTCTGGCGCAGCGAAACCGTCACGACGTTCCAGACGATGGCCGTGAAGCCGAAGGCGGCGAAGCAGACCGCGACGACGACCGCGCTGGAGGTGACGGCGGTCAGCGCGAACCCGAGGATCGGCACGCTCATGGTCAGCAGCATCGAGGGACCGGGGCCGAGCCGTCGGATCACGTTGGGCCCCAGGACGCTTCCGAGCAACCCGCCGACGCTGCCCGCCGCCATGAGCAGACCGAACCCCAGACCGCCCAACCCGAGCACCTCCTGGACGAACAGCACGTAGGTGGCCATGATCGCCGCCCCCAGGCCGTTGAGCATGGCGAGAGCCAGCGCCAGCCGACGCAGCAGTGGATGGGCCCACAACCACCGCACACCCTCGGCCACCTCGGTCCGCATCCGTGGTCTCGGGCTTTCGGCCGCGGCGGCTGGACCCGCGGTGGTGGCGCCACGGAAGCTCCCGGGGATGCTGGTGACGAGCGCGGCGGAGACGGCGGCGGTCACGGCGTCGATCGCGAACGGCAGGGACAGCGCGACACCGACGAGTGCGCCGGACACCGGCCGCGCCAGGAAGTCGGCGATGACCATCTGGGCACCCATGAGGTTGCCGTTGGCCCGCTCCAGGCGATCGCGCGCGACCAGGCCGGGCAGGATGGCCTGCGAGGTGTTGTCGAAGAGCACCTCGCACATCCCGAGGACGAAGGCGGCGAGGTAGAGGGTCGGCAGCGTCATGGCATCGGCCAGGACGGCCAGGGCCACGCCACCGGCGACCACGGCCCGGACACCGTTGGCGCCGATCATCAGTCGCCGGCGGTCGCGGCGATCACCCAGCGCCCCGGCCTGCAGGCTGAACACGAGCCAGGGCAGCCTGGTCGCCAGGGCCACCCCGGCGATCGCCAACGGGTCGCGGGTCAGCAGCGAGGCCAGCCACGGCAGGGCGAGCGACACCAGACCGTCACCGAGGTTCGAGCTGGCCACCGCGGCCCACAGCCGCCAGTAGCGACCATCGAGGCCACCGGTCCGCCGGCGCCACCACGAGCCGTCTCGAGGCGGGGCGCGGTCGGGTCCGTTCGCTCCACCATCTGCGTCGTGCTGCCCGGTCATCCTCGCTCCCCGTGGCTCCGCGACGTCTCCGCGCTCGACGGCCCGGAGCGCGGCGCTGGTCGCTTCGGACCGGCGACGCGCGAACATGCGCCGGGCCCGCGGATCGGCCCCCACGACCACCTACGCTGCCCGCCCACCGCCCCAAGCGGTGGTGGACGAACGCGACGGCGGACGGGGCCGGCCACCACGCGCCCGTCGCCCCCGGGAGCCCATGTGACCGAGCAGCCTACGCCGTTCCTCGAGCGACTCGGGCTCCATCGGCGCGAGCTCCGCGCCTGGGCGATGTACGAGTGGGCGATCACGGGCATGTACGCCGTGATCGTCACCGCGGTCTTCCCGATCTACTTCGCCGACGTCGCGGCCGCGGACCTCGACGGTGCGACGTCGAGCCAGATCTACGCGCTCGCGAACACGGTCGGGATCGTGCTCGTCGGTCTGGCCGCGCCGCTGCTCGGTGCGTTGACGGACACCCAGCCGATCAAGAAGGCCCTGCTGGGCGGCTTCGCGGGCGTCGGTGCGGCCGCCGTCTGCGGGCTGTTCCTGGTCGACACGGGCGGGTGGCGGCTCGGTGTCGCGCTGTTCGTGGTGATCAACATCGGTGTCAACGCCAGCACCGTCTTCTACGACGCGTTGCTGCCGCACGTGGCCGAGCGGCACGAGGTCGACCGGGTCTCCACGGGCGCGTTCGGGGTGGGCTACGTGGGCGCCGGCCTGCTGCTCGTGCTCAGCCTCGCGATCATCCAGGTCCCTGGCACGTTCGGCATCGAGGACGGCACGCTGCCGAGCCGTGTCGTGTTCGTGCTGACGGGCCTGTGGTGGGGTGGCTTCACCCTGCCGCTGCTGCGTCGGGTCCGCGAGCCGGAGCCCGAGATCGTGCTCGCACCCGGTGAGCGGCCCCTCGCCGCGGCGGGTCGGCGGCTGCTGGTCACGTTCCGTTCGCTCCGCGGTTACCGCGAGGCGTTCCTGTTGTTGATCGCCTACTTCGTCTACGGCGACGGCATCGGCACGATCATCCGGCTCGCAGCCGTGTACGGGACCGAGATCGGGATCGACCAGACCACCCTGATCGGGTCGATCGTGCTGGTGCAGTTCGTCGGCGTCCCGGCGACGTTCGCGTTCGGCGCGCTCGCGGGCCGCTTCAGCGCGAAGCGGGCCGTCTTCGGCGGGCTGTGTGCCTACGCCGGCATCACGGTGCTGGGGTTCTTCATGACCACCGGCTGGCACTTCCTGGTGCTGGCGATGGCCGTGGGTCTGGTCCAGGGAGGCACGCAGGCGCTGAGCCGCTCGCTTTTCGCGTCGCTGATCCCGGCCGCGCGCTCCGGCGAGTTCTTCGGTTTCTTCGGGGTGATCGACAAGTTCAGCGGCTTCATGGGTCCGGCGGTCTTCGCGGCGGTCTCGAGCCAGGTCGGCTCCTCGAGGATGGGCATACTCTCCGTGATCGTCTTCTTCGTCGTCGGAGCCCTGCTGCTCTCACGCGTCGACGTGGAGGCCGGGCGGGCCCGCGCCGTCGCCGAGCAACGCCGCATCGAGTCGATGGGCAGCGTGCCGGACTGAACCGGCTCAGGCGTCCTGGGCGTCGGGGGTCTCGTCCGCGTCCACTGTCCGCCCAGACATGCCGGCCTGCCGCGCCTCACGGACGTCGGCGAGGTAGTGCACGTCGCCACGGCTGCGCGGCGACCGGCCGGCGGCACGTGCCGCCGGCCCCGCCGAAGGGCTCGCCTTCGCGGCGGCCCCGCGGCGTCGTAGACGTTCCGCCCGGCGCGTCCGCAGCCAGCTCCACACCCGTTCGAACTTGCGCTTCACCCAGTGGTGGACGTCCCGCGCCCAGTCGTACTCGCGGGCCAGGATGGCGAGCCCCGCGAGGAAGGTCAGCGCACCCGGGCCGGGCACGAACGGTGAGGCGAACAGGGCGCTGACCACGAGCACGAGGACACCGACCACCGTCACGACGATCCGCCGCGCGTACCCGCGGACGCCGCGACGCTCCGCCCGGAGCAACGAACGACTGCCGTTGCCGGTCGCCTCCGCCTGCGGTGGCGCGTAACGGCTCACGTGATCGACGACCTCGGTCGCCGTTCGGGCTCGCGTGCGGTTGCTCAATGGCAGCCGGGCCTCGACGGAGCGGGTGCCGGCGCTCAGCACGAGCACGCTGCCCGCGGCGTCGGGTCGGCGCAGCTCCCAGCGGGTGAGATCGTCCCACCGGATGATCGCGGTCGCCTCCTGCCGCGCGCTCCAGTGCACGAGGCACCGGTCGGGCGTCAAGGAGATCAGCCCCGGCTGCTCGCCCCCCGGCGCCTGGACGTGCGCCCAGGCCGCAACGTGCTCGTCGGCCTCGAGCAGGGGGCGAACCTGGCCGAGGACCATCCGTTCGCGAACCCTCGCGATGGGGCGGCGCAGCATGTGGCGATGATAGGGGTCGGCGCTCGCTGAGCCGGCATATCCGACGGCCGGACGGTCAGGTGTTCCCGCCACCCCGGCGGCGGCGCGAGCTCGACCGGGCGCCTCCCTTGGGTCCGCCACCCGCGGTGGTGGACGCCGTCGACCCGTTCCGACGCTCGTCGGGCCGCCCGCCAGCGCGACCGGCTCGAGCGCCGCCTCGGCCGCCACCGGTGGCACGGCCCGCTGGGGCGCG
>SKTG01000384.1 GCA_007118045.1 Nitriliruptoraceae bacterium | reverse complement strand
TTGTTCTTGTGCAACACCGACGTGATCGCCGCCGTCAACGTCGTCTTCCCATGATCGACATGACCGATCGTCCCGATGTTCATATGCGGCTTCGTCCGCTCGAACTTCGCCTTGGCCATCTTCTCGGCCCTCCTCGTGACTCGGTGGTCGCGCTGCGCGACCGATCGTGGGTGCGTGGTCTCGGGTGGTGCTGCTTGGTTCTCGAAGGTCCGGGCCCGTGGGACGGAACCGGGGGCGGTGCTGGTGGGGTGGCTCTCCGGCTCAGCCGGTCACTCGCCGCGCGCCTTGGCGACGATCTCTTCCTGGATGCTGGAGGGCGCCGGCTCGTAGGAACCGAACTGCATGGTGTAGCTCGCGCGCCCCTGGGTGGCCGACCGCAGGTCGGTCGAGTACCCGAACATCTCCGAGAGGGGGACGCGAGCCTCGATCACGGTCGCGTTGCCGCGCGGCTCGGAGCCCTGGATCAGCCCGCGGCGGCCGGAGAGGTCGCCCATGACGTCACCGAGGTAGTCCTCTGGGGTGACGACCTCGACGTCCATGACCGGCTCGAGCAGCTGGATGCCCGCCTTGGCGGCGGCTTCCTTGATCGCCATGGAGCCGGCGATCTTGAACGCCATCTCGGACGAGTCGACGTCGTGGTAGCTGCCGTCGGTGAGCGTGACCTTGATGTCGACCATCGGGTAGCCGGCGAGGATGCCGGTCTCCATGGCCTCGCGGATGCCCTCGTCGACCGACGGGATGTACTCCTTGGGGATGGAACCCCCGACGATCCGGTTGTCGAAGTAGTAGTGGTCGTCCGCCTCGAGCTCCAGCTCGGCCTTCATCTCGTCGCTGAGCGGCTCGACGTCGATCACGACGTGCCCGTACTGGCCCCGACCGCCGGTCTGGCGCGCGAACTTCTTGTCGAACTTCTCGATCTTGCGCTTGACCATCTCGCGGTAGGCGACCTGCGGCCGACCGACGTTGGCGTCGACCTTGAACTCGCGCAGGAGCCGGTCGACGATGATCTCCAGGTGGAGCTCACCCTGGCCACCGATCAGGGTCTGGCCCGTCTCCTCGTCGGTGTGGACGCGGAACGACGGGTCCTCCTCCGCGAGCTTCTGCAGCGCGGTGGAGAGCTTCTCCTGGTCGGTCTTGGTCTTGGGCTCGATCGCGATCTGGATGACCGGGGCGGGGAACTCCATCGACTCGAGCAGGATGGGGGCCTCCGCCGTGGTGATGGTGTCACCCGTGGAGGTGTTCTTCATGCCCACCAGCGCGACGATGTCACCGGTCATGCAGCCGGTGTTCTCCTCACGGTGGTTGGCGTGCATCTGCAGGATCCGACCCACCCGCTGCTTGGTGTCCTTGGTCACGTTGATGACGTGCGAGCCGGCCTCGAGCTGTCCCGAGTAGACCCGGGCGAACGTGAGGGTCCCGACGTACGGGTCGGTCATGACCTTGAAGGCCAGCGCGGAGAACGGCTCGTCGTCCGAGGGCGCGCGTGTCGCTGGCTCGCCGGTCTTGGGGTCCGAGCCCACCATCGGCGGGACCTCGAGCGGCGAGGGCAGGTAGTCGACGACACCGTCCAGCAGCGTCTGAACACCCTTGTTCTTGAAGGCTGAGCCGCAGAAGACGGGCACGATCTCGTTGCCGATGGTGGCCCGGCGCAGCCCACGCTTGAGCTGCTCGGTGCTGAGCTCGCCCTCGTCGAAGAAGACCTCCAGCAGTTCCTCGTCCGTCTCGGCGACCCGCTCCATCAGCTCGGCGCGGTAGGTCTCCGCGTCGTCCTTGAGCTCGGCCGGCACCTCGACGACCTCGAAGGAGGCACCGAGGTCCTCACCCTTCCAGACGAAGGCCCGCATCTCGACGAGGTCCACGACCCCCTCGAGGCCCGACTCGATGCCGATCGGCAGCTGTACACGGACCGCGTTCGGGGTCAGGCGCTCCTGGATCGACTTGAACGAGAACTCGAAGTCCGCACCGGTCCGGTCGAGCTTGTTGACGAAGCAGATACGAGGCACGCCGTACTTGTCCGCCTGCCGCCAGACCGTCTCCGACTGCGGCTCGACACCGGCCACCCCGTCGAAGACCGCGACCGCGCCGTCGAGCACCCGCAGCGAGCGCTCCACCTCGATGGTGAAGTCGACGTGGCCGGGCGTGTCGATGATGTTGATGGTCGTGTCGTTCCACTGGCACTTCGTGGCCGCGGAGGTGATGGTGATCCCACGCTCCTGCTCCTGCGCCATCCAGTCCATGGTCGCAGCACCGTCGTGCACCTCGCCGATCTTGTAGGTGCGGCCGGTGTAGTACAGGATCCGCTCGGTCGTCGTGGTCTTGCCCGCGTCGATGTGGGCCATGATCCCGATGTTGCGCAGCTTCTCGAGACTCTCGGTGCGCTTGAGGGCCATCGTGGTCGCTTCCTCGTCGTGGGTGGTGTGCCCGGCGGGTCTCGTCCGGGGGTGGCGTCGTCGCGCCGCCCGGGTCGCGGGCGGGGACGGCGTTCGGGGGTGTGGGTCGTCCGGGTGGTGTGCTCGCGTGACGGTCGGTGGGTCCGGGGCCTCGGCCCCGGGAGCCGCTCAGCGGTGGCGGTCGCCGTGGGGCTCGTGGTCCCGAGCGGTCACCACCGGTAGTGCGCGAAGGCGCGGTTCGCCTCGGCCATCTTGTGGGTGTCCTCGCGGCGCTTGACGGCGGCGCCGACACCGTTGGAGGCGTCGAGCAGCTCGCCGGCGAGCCGCTCACCCATGGTGTGCTCGCGGCGGATGCGCGCGTAGCCGACGATCCAGCGCAGGGCCAGCGTCGTCGAACGAGCCGGACGTACCTCGATGGGCACCTGGTAGGTGGCACCACCGACGCGGCGGGACTTGACCTCGAGCTGGGGCTTGACGTTGTCGACCGCGCGCTTGAGCACGCTGATCGGGTCACCGCCCTGGGTGCGCGAGCCGATGTTGGCCAGCGCGTCGTAGACGATGCGCTCCGCGACGGACCGCTTGCCGTCGACCATGATGCGGTTGATCAGCTGCGTGACCAGCGTGGAGCCGTACTTGGCGTCGGGCGGGGTCTTGCGGTGCCCTGGGGAGCCCTTGCGTGGCATCTCAGCCCTCCTTCTTCACGCCGTAGCGCGAGCGCGCCTGGCGACGGTCGCGGACCGGCGCGGCGTCCAACGTGCCGCGGATCACCTTGTAACGGACCCCGGGAAGGTCCTTCACTCGGCCGCCGCGGACCAGCACGATCGAGTGCTCCTGCAGGTTGTGGCCCTCACCGGGGATGTAGGCCGTGATCTCGATCCCCGAGGTCAAGCGGACGCGGCACACCTTGCGCAGGGCGGAGTTCGGCTTCTTCGGCGTCGTGGTGTACACGCGGGTACAGACGCCGCGGCGCTGAGGGGAACCCTTGAGCGCGAGCGTCGTGTTCTTCGCGGCCTTGTGCTTGCGGCCCTTGCGCACCAGCTGCTGGACGGTGGGCATGCCTGGCGTCTCCGTGTCGTCGTGGTCGTGCCGGACGTGCTTCTCGGCCGACCGGGCGAGCGCGCGGGCTCGCGTCGGGTCGTGGTCGGATCGGGGCGGACGGTGCGGCGATGACCGCGACCGCTCGTCGGGCGGGGAACCCGTGCGCCGCGTGTCACGGAACGGGTCACCGACCCACGGGGCCGGGCGTTCCGCTCCACGCGCCTCGCCCGACACCCGGTTCCGGCCCTCATGGGGCTCGGGGAGCGTAGGACGGCGCGATCGCGCCCGGGACGACGCGCCGAGACCCACCGGGCCACGGCGCGAGCAAGGAAGATACCCAGCCCGCACGACAGGTGTCAACCGGAGGGCGGAGCCGCAGGCATCCCGCGCCGGCTCGGGGCCAGCAGTGTCGACCGCGAACGCGGATCCTTGGCGGGTCCTCCGGCGGCTCCGCCCGGCCGCCGTCACCCGCCGCGCGACGGCCTCCGTCGGTCGTCCGGCCGGTGTCCCGATGACCGCATCCGTGCACGCCCGGACGGGGTCGGGCGACCACGAAGCTCGTCATACTGGGTCAGGACAGCAGCACGCCCCCGATACGTATCCCGGAGGATGCCGTGAAGCGCACCCTGACGACCAAGCTCACCCTGACCACCGCTGCCGCGGCCCTCGCACTCGGTGCCACCGCGTGCGACGTCGAGGACCCGAACGGCGCCGACGACGGCGTCGACGACCCGGTCCTCGAGGACGA
>SKTG01000082.1 GCA_007118045.1 Nitriliruptoraceae bacterium | reverse complement strand
GGCTCGCAACGCTCGCGACCCGTGGCCCCGGCGGTCGGGTGCCCCGGCCCGACGAAGGCCGGACGCTTCGGCGCGAACGCACCCACGACCACGACGACCGGTTCGCCCGGGACCAGCCACGGCACGCGACCGACAGCCCACCGGCCGACGATCCCGCTGGCCGCCACCACACGATGACGTCAGGTTCCCACCGGGGAGGTGCGGGTGAGCTTCTTCGAGCAGTACGGCACCTTCGCCATCCTGGTGGTCCTCGGGTGCCTGTTGTACGCCCTGATCATGGTGGTCAGCCGGGTGATGCGTCCGAGCGTCCCCTCGCCGCAGAAGCTGACCACCTACGAGTGCGGTGTGCCGGCGGAGGGCACCGGCTGGACGCAGGTCAACATCCGCTACTACGTCTTCGCTTTCCTGTTCGTGATCTTCGACGTCGAGGCGATCTTCCTCTTCCCCTGGGCGGTCATCGTCGGCGGGCTGGACGCCACCACCCCGGTCTCCCCGATGTTCGCCGTGGTCGCGATGTTCCTGTTCATCGGCACCCTGCTGGAGGGGCTCGCCTACGCCTGGAAGAAAGGGGTCCTGCGATGGGACTGATGGACCAGGTCGAACTCCCCCAGCCGGTGAAGTACGTCTTCAACTGGGGCCGCAAGTACTCGTTGTGGTGCTTCAACTTCGGGCTCGCCTGCTGCGCGATCGAGTTCATCGCGGCATCCACGTCCCGGCACGACTTCATCCGCCACGGGGTGATCCCCTTCGCGCACGGTCCCCGGCAGGCGGACCTGCTGGTGGTCTCCGGGACGTTGACCGACAAGATGGCGCCCGCGGTCAAGCGGCTGTACGAGGAGATGCCCGAGCCGAAGTACGTGATCTCGTTCGGCTCGTGCGCCAACTGTGGCGGGCCCTACTGGGACAGCTACTCGGTGACCAAGGGGGTCGACCAGATCATCCCGGTCGACGTCTACGTCCCCGGCTGCCCGCCGCGCCCGGAGGCGCTGCTGGACGGCATCATCGCGCTCCAGGACCGCATCCAGCACGAGTCGCTCAAGGACCGCATCGCGGGTCGGCGGCTCGACCCCGTGACGCTCGGAGCGGATGCGCCGCTCGCGCTGGAGGGCCGCTAAGTGAGCGGCGTCCTCGCGCGCAGGGACCGCGCCCTCACCCCGGAGGAGACCGAGGAGCTGCTGCGGGATCGCCTCGGTGACGGGGTGCGCAACTCGCTGCAGGAGTTCGGCATCTTCACGGTCTGGATCGCGCAGGACTCGTGGTCCGAGGCCGCGCGGCGCTGCCGGGACGAGCCGCTGCTCGCCTACGACATGTTCGATCACCTCACGGCGGTCGACGCGCGTGAGCACGGCTTCGACGTGTTGGTGGTGCTCTACTCGACGTCCACAGGCAACCGCATCGTGCTCCGCACCCGGTGCGAGGGTGGCCGCGAGGCTCCGACCTGCCCGTCGATCACGGAGACCTACCGTGGCGCGAACTGGATGGAGCGCGAGGCCTACGACATGTTCGGGATCGACTTCCCGGGTCACCCGAGCCTCGAGCCGCGGCTGCTCACGGTGGAGAACTTCGAGGGCTACCCGCTGCGCAAGGACTTCCACCTGACCTCGCGGGCCGCGAAGCCCTGGCCGGGGGTCGCGGAGCCCAAGGAGCTCGACGAGGAGGGCAACGTCATCGAGAAGGAGGCCCGGATCGGCGACGCCCCGGGCCCCTACGAGCTCGACAAGGCCATGGCCGAGCAGGCCAAGCTCGCCAACCCGCTCCCGGAGCCGGAGACGGTCGAGGGCGAGATCGCGGAGGAGCTCGCGGAGGACGCGCAGGTCGCCCCCGACAGCGGCGAGGTCCTCGCCGGCACCGGGGAACAGGCGGCGGAGACGCTCGAGAAGCAGGCCACCGAGCAGGCGGCCGCGGACGCCGACGCGGAGACCCAGGGCTCGGCCCAGGCGGCCCGAGCGAAGGCGGAACAGCGACGCCAGGAGCAGGTCGCCGCCCGCGCGCGCAAGGCCGCCGAGCGAGCGGATCCGGGCTCGGGGGGCGCAGCGGCCGACGGCATCGACCAGGAGACCTTCGACCGGCTGATCGCCGAGGGCAAGTCGGAACGGATCGCACGGTCCAAGGCCAAGGCGGCCTACATCAAGCGGCAGCGCGCCGAGCAACGCGCCGCCGAGGGCGAGGACGACGGCGGGGAGCAGGACGCATGAGCGACCTGGACACCAAGGAGCGCATCCAGCCGGGGACCGCCCCCGGTGAGGACGTCGCCTTCGAGATCCACGGTGACGGTGACTTCCCCACGGCGGACATGTCGCTGTCGATCGGGCCGGCCCATCCGGCCACGCACGGCGTCTTCCGCATCGTGCTGGAGATGGACGGCGAGCGGGTCCGGGAGGCCCGCCCCGTCATCGGCTACATGCATCGCGGCTTCGAGAAGCTCGCCGAGTACCGCGACTACCGGCAGATCAAGGCTCTGGTCAACCGTCACGACTGGTTGTCGGGCTTCTCCAACGAGCTCGGGGTGGCGCTCGCCGTCGAGAAGATGATGGAGATGGAGGTCCCGGACCGGGCCCAGTGGATCCGCATGCTGATCGCTGAGTGGAACCGGATCCTCAACCACCTGATGTTCATCGGCTCGTACGCGATCGAGCTGGGCGCCATCACGCCGATGTTCTACGCGTTCCGTGAGCGCGAGGACATCCAGCACCTGCTCGAGTCGGCCACCGGTGGCCGGTTGCACTTCACGTACAACCAGCCGGGTGGGCTCAAGATCGACCTGCCGAAGGGGTTCCTGCGTGAGTCGCAGCGCCTCTCGACGGTGGTCCGCGAACGGCTGCCCGACTACTTCGACCTGGTCCTGGGCAACGAGATCTTCCAGGGCCGCACGAAGGGGATCGGGCCGCTCCCGTCGGACGTCGCGTTGTCGATCGGGGTCACCGGGCCGACCCTGCAGGCCACCGGTGTCGCGGAGGACCCCCGGGTCACCGAGCCGTACCTGAAGTACGGCGAGATCGACGTGCCCGTGCCCGTGGGCGAGAACGGGGACTCGTTCGACCGCTTCTCGTGCCTGCTCCGACGCATCCAGGCGTCGCTGGACATCATCGACCAGGTCCACGACCACGTGCCACCGGGACCGGTGAACTCGAAGCTGCCGAAGATGGTCAAGGCCCCGGAGGGCGCGACCTACGTGCGGACGGAGAACCCGCTCGGGCAGCTCGGCTACTGGCTGGAGTCCGATGGTGGACGCACCCCCTGGCGGCTGAAGATGCGGACGCCCTCCTTCTCGAACGTGCAGGCGATCCCGTACCTGATGGAGGGCGTGTTGTTGCCGGACGCGATCTCCATCCTGGGGTCGGTCTTCTTCGTGGTCGGGGACATCGACCGATGACGGCCATCAGCTCGGGTGCCACCACCTACATCGCGCAGTCGGTGTCGTTGTTCGACGGCTTCGACGGCTTCGTGCTCCCGCTCGTCCTGAAGATCGCCTTCGTCCTGCAGCTGTTCTTCGTGGTCCCCCTGGTCGGGGGCTACCTCGAACACAAGGCGATGGGGCGGATGCAACACCGCCGGGGTCCGGTCGAGGCGGGGCCGTTCGGGGTCCTGCAGCTGGTCGCGGACGGCATCAAGTTCATCCAGAAGGAGGACGTCATCCCGCGGGCGGCGGACCGCTGGGTCTTCGCCGCCGCACCAGGCGTGGCGATGGTGCCCGCGCTGCTCGTCTTCCTGGTCATCCCGCTGGGTCCCGGCGTGTTCGCGTTGGACCTCGAGCTCGGGCTCTTCTACGCGCTGGCCATCACCTCCGTGTCCGTGCTCGGCGTGCTGATGGGCGGGTGGGCCAGCGCGAACAAGTTCTCGCTGATCGGCGGGCTCCGGGCCGGGGCGCAGCTGATCGCGTACGAGCTGCCGCTGATCCTGGCCGCCATCACCGTCGCGGTCCAGGCGGGCACGCTCTCGCTGGTCGGCATCGTGGAGGCGCAGGCCGGGTTCATGATCCCGGGCACGGGCATCAACGTCTGGTTCGTCTTCCCGCAGATCGTCGGCTTCGGCATCTTCTTCATCTCGGCCATGGCCGAGCTCTCGCGGCCGCCGTTCGACATGCCCATCGGAGACTCCGAGCTCGTGTTCGGTTACATGACCGAGTACACGGGCATCAAGTACGCGATGTACATGCTCACGGAGTACGCCGGCATGATCACCATGTCGGCGCTCATGGTGGTCCTCTACCTGGGCGGATGGCAGCTGCTGCCCGGCGTGCCGATGCCGGGTTGCGAGGGAGCCGGTGGGCTGTTCGACTGCTCGCCGATCGGCATCGCGCTGAGCGTGCTCGTGACCCTGGGCAAGATCATGGCACTGGTGTTCGTGATGGTCTGGGCTCGCGTGGCCTACCCCCGCCTGCGCGAGGACCAGCTCCAGCGCATGTCGTGGCTCGTGCTCGTCCCGCTCTCGCTCCTCAACCTCGCCGTCATCACGGTCTTCAAGGTGGTGTTCTAGATGGCAGCCACGTCGCCGCCGGGCACCGGCCTCCTGAAGGGGCTCGGGGTCACGATCAAGCATCTGTTCCAGCGCCCGGCAACGCTGATGTACCCCTACGAGCGCAACGAACTGGCGCCGCGCACCCGCGGGGTCATCGCGCTGATGGACGAGAACTGCACCGTCTGCATGCTGTGCAGCCGCGAGTGCCCCGACTGGTGCATCTACATCGAGTCGCACAAGGAGACGGTGCCGCCGGCGAAGGAGGGTGGCCGCGCCCGCACGCGCAACGTGCTCGACCGGTTCGCCATCGACTTCTCGTTGTGCATGTACTGCGGCATCTGCGTCGAGGTGTGCCCCTTCGACGCGCTGTGGTGGTCTCCGGAGTTCGAGTACAGCGAGTACTCGATCGACTCGCTGCTGCACGAGAAGGAGAAGCTGCGCGCCTGGGCGGACACCGTCCCGGCGCCACCACCGCTCGACGACGGTGCCGTGCTGCCGGCCGAGGTCGCCGACGCGATCGAGAAGGCCGAGAAGGAGCGCGAGCTCGCCGAGGCGAAGGCGGCGGAGGAAGCGCAGGCGAAGGAATCGGGTGCCGCCGGCGGCGCAGCGACGCCGGCGGCCGCCGCCAAGGAGCCGGAGGTCGAGGTCAAGGCGGGAGAGATCGATCAGGAGACCTTCGACCAGCTGATCGCGGAGGGCAAGTCCGAGCGGATCGCCCGCTCCAAGGCCAAGGCGGCGTGGGTAAAGAAGGAGAAGGCCCGGCTGAAGGCCGAGGCCGAGCAAGGCGGTGGCGACGCGGCCGCGCCGGCTGCGGCGCCGAAGCCGGCGGAGGTCCACGTCGAGGCCGGTCAGATCGATCAGGAGACCTACGACCAGCTGATCGCGGAGGGCAAGACCGAGCGGATGGCCCGGGCCAAGGCCAAGGCCGCCTACGTCAAGAAGGAGAAGGCGCGCCTGCGAGCGGAGGCGGAGCAGGCGGCCCCGTCGGGCGAGTCCGCCGCCCCGGAGGCCGAGGCCCCGGCCAAGAAGCAGCTCTCCGAGGTCCACGTCGAGGGCACCGGGGAGATCGATCAGGAGGTCTTCGACCAGCTGATCGCGGAGGGCAAGTCCGAGCGCATCGCCCGGTCGAAGGCCAAGGCGGCCTGGATCAAGAAGCGCAAGCAGGAGCAGCTCGACCAGGAGGGCGGGGCATGACCGGCCACGACGTCGTCTTCGTGCTGGTCGGGCTGCTGACCGCGGCCGCGGCGATCCTCACGGTCACCTCGAAGAACCTCGTGCACGCCGCGTTGTTCCTGGCCACCACGCTCGCGGGGATCGCCGGGGTCTTCCTCGTGCTCGCCGCCGACTTCCTGGCCCTGGTGCAGCTGGTGGTCTACGTCGGTGCCGTGGCGGTGCTCTTCCTGTTCGGGTTGATGCTCACCCGGGCCCCGATCGGCCGCGAGGCCCTCGACAACCAGAACCGGGGACTCGCGATCGGCGTGTCCGGCGGGCTCTTCGTCGTGCTCTCCGCCCTGATCGTCGACGCCGTCGTCGGCGGGTCGCTCGGCGACACGACGGTGGCGGAGGTCACCGGCCCGGGCATCGAGGACATCGGCATGGCCATCTTCGCGGAGTGGGTCCTGCCCTTCGAGGTGCTGTCGATGCTGCTGCTGGCCGCCCTCATCGGCGCGATCGTGCTGGCCCGCCGCGAGCCGGGCGACTCCGGTGAGGAAGCGATGGCGACCCGTATCGACTTCGGGGACGCCCCGCCGACCGAGGGCACCGACAGCCTCTCCAGTGGCAGCCTCCCGGAGCTGACCTCCGGCGAGCGCCGGGAGGGGGGACCGTGAGCCCGCTGGGTCCGCTGCTGCTGGCGACGTTGCTCTTCTGCGTGGGCATCTACGGGGTCATCGCCCGCCGCAACGCCGTGCTCGTGCTCATGAGCGTCGAACTGATGCTCAACGCCGTGAACATCAACCTCGTGGCCTTCTCGAACCTGCTCTTCCCCGAGGACGCCGCCGTGAGCGGTCAGATCTTCGCGCTGTTCATCATCGGGGTCGCTGCCGCGGAGGTCGGCGTCGGTCTCGCCATCGTGTTCAACATGTTCCGCAACCGGGCCTCGGTCAACGTCGATGACGTCGACCTGATGCGCTGGTAGGGGGCGAACGACGTGGAAGCACTCCTCGACTACGCCTGGGTCGTCGTCGCGTTGCCGCTGTTGTCGGCAGCGTTGATCGCGATGTTCGGCAAGCAGCTGCCGGGCGGCGGCAGCGAGCTCGGGGTCGCCTCGCTCGGCCTGGCGTTCCTCGCGTCCGCGGGGATCGCCTGGGAGACCTTCGTCAACTCGCCGATCGAGCCGGTCGAGCGGGCGCTGGAGTGGTCGCCGCTCGGTGGGGGTTTCGTCTTCGAGCTCGGCATCCTGGTCGACGGGCTCACCGCCGTCATGCTGCTGCTGGTGACCACCGTCTCGCTGATGGTCCACATCTACTCGCGCGAGTACATGCGCGGCGAGCCGCGGTTCACCTACTTCTTCTCCATGCTCAGCCTGTTCACCTTCTCCATGCTCGTCCTGGTGGTCGCCAACAACCTGTTGTTGGCGGTGATCGGGTGGGAGCTCGTCGGGTTGTGCTCGTTCCTGCTGATCGGCTTCTACTGGGAGAAGAAGCCGAACCAGGACGCGGCGAACAAGGCCTTCCTCACCACCAAGTTCGGGGACGTCGGGCTCATCGTCGGCGTCATCGTCCTCTCGGCCGGGATGTTCGAACTCGACACCTCCACCCCCTTCAACATCCTCGAGATCAACGGGGCGGCGGCGGCCGGCGACCTCGCCACCGGCACGATCGTGCTCGGCATGCTGCTGATCTTCCTCGGCTGCGTGTCGAAGTCGGGGCAGATGCCGCTCCACGTGTGGCTGCCGGACGCCATGGCCGGCCCCACGCCCGTCTCCGCCCTGATCCACGCGGCCACGATGGTGACGGCCGGGGTCTTCCTGCTCGCACGGCTGTACCCCGTGATGGCGCAGTCCCAGGCCGTCATGGCGGTGATCGCCGTCGTCGGGGTGATCACCCTGTTCTTCGGCGGGCTCCTGGCGCTCGTGCAGGACGACCTGAAGAAGGTCCTCGCCTACTCGACCATCTCGCAGCTCGGCTACATGATCGCGGCGCTCGGGGTCGGTGGGTACACCGCCTCGATGTTCCACCTGTTCACGCACGGCTTCTTCAAGGCGCTGCTGTTCCTCGGCGCCGGGTCGCTGATCCACGCCGTGCACTCGAACAACATGTCGGACATGGGCGGGATGGCCAGGGCCATGCCGCACACGTTCTGGACCTTCATCGTCGGGTCCCTCGCGCTGGCCGGCTTCCCACTGACCGCAGGCTTCTTCTCCAAGGACGAGATCCTCATCGCCGGCGACATCTGGGCCGGGGCCGGCTTCGCCACGGGAGCGTTGGTCTACTGGATCGGCCTCGCCGCGGCGTTCGTGACCACCTTCTACATGGCGCGGGTCTGCTTCCTGGTCTTCGCGGGCGAGAACCGCAGCCATCACCCGCCCCACGAGTCCGGCAAGCAGATGGTCGGGCCGCTCATGCTGCTCGCCGTGCTCTCGATCGCCTCCGGCTACCTGCTCTCGCCCTTCTCGCCGGACCAGCCGAACTTCGAGACCTGGATGGCCACGCCGATCCTCGACGAGGACGCCACCTTCCCGTTCACGGAGGACGGCGCAACCGAGGCCACCGGTGTGCAGGGTGACGGGGTGCAGGCCGGGGGTGAGGTCGTGGCGGTGGAGGGAGCCGAGGGCGGGCCCGTGAGCGTGCTGCACGGTGTCCCGAGCTGGCACCCGGACCTGCTCGCCATCGTGCTCGGGATCTTCGCCGTGGCGATCTTCCTGGCCTACCGGTTCTACGGGCGTGGGGTGCCGGAACGCGATCCGACCCTGCGGATGGGGCCGGTCTCGACCGCGCTCGTGAACAAGTACGGCTTCGATGCCTTCGGTTACCGCTTCATCGTGGTCCCGGTGCGCGACACGTTGTCCCGGTGGGCCACCTACAGCAGCAACCACTGGTTGGACGGGATCGTCGGCGGCGTCGGTCGCGCCACCATGAGCGTGGCCCAGTCGACCTACCGGGTGCTCGACCAGCGGGTGATCGACGGTGGCGTCAACGGGGCGGCGTTCAGCGCCGCCTGGTGGAGCGAACGGCTGAAGCGCATCCAGTCCGGTGACGTGCAGCGGTACGCCGGTGCGCTCGTCGCCGGTGTGATCGTGTTGATACTGGCCTTCATCGCGGTGCGGTAGCCGCTGACGAGGCCGTCGACGGCGGCAACCGACGAGCAACGACGACCAGGTCGCTCGCGCGACCGACTCGAGCCGGGTGGATCGACACCCGGACCGGGCGTGGAGGAGAGACGATGGACCCGAACACCGCCGGCTGGGCCCTGGTGGTCGCGCTGTTCCTGCCCCTGGTTGGGGCGGGACTGCTCGCCCTGATGCCAGCCTCGATGGATCGGCAGATCCGGCTCGCCGCCGTGGGCATCACCGCCGTGGCCTTCGCCCTCGTCGTGGCCATCACGGCCAGCTTCGACTTCGGGCGTACAGGCGAGCTGCAGTTCGTCACCGACGTCGGATGGATCACGGCGATCGATGCGCGCTTCATCGTCGCCATCGACGGCATCTCGATGCCCCTGTTCTTCCTGACCTACCTGCTGCCCCTGCTCTGCGCGATCTACACGACGAAGAACCTCCCCGCGCCGGGCAAGCCCAAGGCCTTCCTCGGTCTGATGCTGATGCTGCAGACCGGCATGGCCGGCACCTTCGTCGCCTTCGACCTGATCCTGTTCTTCATCTTCTGGGAGCTCGTCCTGGTCCCGATGTTCTTCATGATCGGGATGTGGGGCGGCCCACGACGCGACTACGCCAGCGTGAAGTTCTTCCTCTACACGCTCTTCGGGTCCGTGTTCATGCTGATCGCCTTCCTGGCGATCTACTTCCAGGCGGGTGCGGAGACCTGGAGCATCCAGGAGCTCTCGGCCATGGCGCCGTTCGGGAGCTCGACCTTCCAGACCTGGGCGTTCCTCGGCATGTTCCTCGGCTTCGCCATCAAGGTGCCGATGTGGCCGTTCCACACCTGGCTTCCCGATGCGCACACGGAGGCGCCGACGATCGGGTCCGTGCTGCTGGCCGGGGTCCTGCTGAAGATGGGGACCTACGGGTTCGTGCGCATCGCCCTGCCGCTGCTCCCGGAGGGAGCCCTGCGGTTCGCTCCGATCATCGGCGTCCTCGCCGTCATCGGGATCATCTACGGCTCCCTGTGTTGCCTCGCCCAGACCGACGTCAAACGGCTGATCGCGTTCTCGTCCGTGGGGCACATGGGCTTCGTGATGCTGGGCATCGCCGCCATGAACGAGGCCGGCATCCAGGCGGCCCTGTTCGGCAACATCGCCCACGGCGTGATCACCGGGATGCTGTTCTTCCTGGCCGGCTCCCTGCACGACCGCTACCACACGCGCGAGATCGCGGTCATCGGCGGCGGCATGTTGAAGAAGATCCCCAAGTACGGGGTGATGCTCACCTACGTCGCGATCGCTTCGCTCGGCCTCCCGGGACTGGCCGGGTTCTGGGGGGAGTTCACCGCGATGTGGGCCGCGATCAACCCCGGCCTCGGCCTCGCCGACGACTTCCAGGGGCTCTACCTGGTCCTGGTGGTCTTCGCGGCGATCGGAACGGTCCTGACCGCCGCCTACTTCCTGTGGCTGTTGCAACGCATCAACCTCGGCGAGCCCCCGGCGCAGTGGGCCGACGAGCCGCTCGACGACGTCAAGACGATCGAGTGGGTCTCGTGGACGCCCCTGCTGCTCCTGGTGCTGGCGCTCGGGATCTTCCCGGTGCTCGTCTTCGGGGTGCAGGACGGCGCGGTATCCGTGTTGATGGGCTACCTGGCGGGTTGAGGAGCCGAGGCCCCGGCGCCGCCGGGTCGCCTCGCGGGGCACGGCCCGCGCACCGAGGAGAGGACGTAGAGGATGCCGATCGACTTCATCGCGATCATGCCGGAGATCGTGTTGACGGTCACCGCGCTGCTCGTGCTGGCCGCGGACCTCGCGCTGCGTGGCGACGCCAAGCAGCTGGTGAACCCGCTGGCGACCTTCGGCACCCTGATCGCCATCGGCTTCACCGTCTTCCTCTGGGGCGACGAGCGCACGACGTTCGGCACGATGTTCGTGGTGGACGCCTACGCGGTGGTCTTCAAGCTGGTGTTCCTGGTCGCGTTGCTCGCGATCCTGGGTATCAGCTGGCGCTTCTTCGCGGAGGGCCGCTACTTCCAGGGCGAGTACTACTTCCTGCTCCTCACCTCCTTCATCGGCATGGTGCTGATGCCCTCGGCGCGCGACCTGTTGCTGCTCTTCGTCGCCCTCGAGACGGTGTCCATCCCGGCCTTCGTGATGGCGGGGCTGCGCAAGCGTGACCTGTACTCGTCCGAGGCGGCCCTGAAGTTCTTCATCATCGGGGTGCTCTCGGTGGCCCTGATGCTCTTCGGCATGTCGATGGTCTACGGGTTCACCGGGACCACCGACCTGGTCGGTATCGCGGAGGCGATCCGGGCCGGGGACGCGGACGTCCCCCTGCTGCTCGGCAGCGTGATGCTGGTGATCGTGGGGTTCGGCTTCAAGGTCTCCGCCGTCCCGTTCCACTTCTGGGCGCCGGACACCTACGCCGGCTCCCCGATGCCGGTGGCGGCGATGCTGGCGGTCGCGTCCAAGGCCGCCGGCTTCGCCGGGCTGATCGCCATCGCCTTCGTCGCCTTCGAGCCCCTGGCGGAGGTGTGGGCCCCGGTGCTCGGTGTCATCGCGATCCTGACGATGACGCTCGGCAACCTGATCGCGCTCCAGCAGCGCGACCTGATCCGTCTGCTGGCGTACTCGTCGGTAGCGCAGGCCGGCTACATGCTGGTGCCCTTCGGTCTCGCGCGCTCTGGCAGCGACGCCATCGCGGTGAACGACGCGGCCGTGCAGGCCGTGCTGTTCTACCTCGCGGCCTACGCGGTCATGAACATCGGTGCGTTCGGGGTCGCGATCGCGGTGAACCGGCGGACGGGTCTGCGCTCGATCGCCGACTACGCGGGCCTGTCGGCGCGCAGCCCGCTCCTCGCGCTCGCCCTGACGGTGTTCCTGCTCAGCCTGGGTGGTGCACCGCCCACGGTGGGGTTGTGGGCGAAGTTCGCGATCCTCGAGGCCATCACCGTGGACGTCACGGCGTTCGGCGTCGTGCTCGGGTCCTTCGTCGTGATCAACTCGGTGATCGCCTTCTTCTACTACCTCAAGGTCGTCAAGACGCTCTGGATGGACGAGGCCCGGGAGGGGCTCCCGACCCTGCAGCCCGGCTTCAACCTCTCGGCGGTGGTGGTCGTGCTCATGGTCGGCACCGTGGTGCTCGGCGTGCTGCCGGGTCTGATCACCGACTTCACCTCGATCACGAGCGTGCTCGCCACGGGGTGACGCTCCCGCCCGGGTTGCGTCCGCGCGGCGCAAGGACCTCGACCACATGGGGGGTAGGGGTACCCTGGCCTGGAGGCTCGACGGGTGATCGAGCGCGGTGGCCCGGGTGATCGACCCCCGGTCCCCGGGCTCGAGCCGGCGGGCCGAGGCGACGAGACCGAGGGACCCGACCATGTTCAAGAGTGGCAAGACCTTCGTGCTGCTGGCCGCGATGTCGGGGCTACTGCTGTTCATCGGGGCCATGCTCGACGGTGGACAGCCCGGGCCCTTCCTGACCGTCATGCTGGTGGTCGCGGTCGGCATGAACTTCGTCAGCTACTTCTACTCGGACAAGCTGGCGATCAAGATGGCCAAGGCCGAGCCGATGGACCCGGCGCGCTTCGCGGACGTCCACCGGATGGTCCGCGACCTGTCGCGGCGGGCGAAGCAACCGGAGCCCCGGCTGTACCTGTCGCCCTCGCCCCAGCTCAACGCGTTCGCCACCGGCCGCAACCCCCAGAACGCGGCGGTGTGCATCAACCGTGGGCTCTACGAGGCGCTGGACCCGGAGGAGCTCGAGGGGGTCATCGGCCACGAGCTGCAGCACGTCTACAACCGGGACATCCTCATCGGCTCGGTGGCGGCCATGATCGGGACGGCCATCACCTACCTGGCGTTCATGCTGCGTTGGATCCCGCTGTTCGGCAGCTCCGACGACCGCGGTCCCAACCCGATCGCCGCGATCGCCATCTCCATCGTCGCTCCGCTCGTGGCGATGGTCATCCAGGCGTCGATCACGCGGTCGCGGGAATCCCTGGCCGATCACACCGGCGCGGAGCTGACCGGCAAGCCGCTCGCGCTGGCCAGCGCGCTGCGTAAGCTCGAGGCCGCCTCCCACGATCCCCGGAGGCTGCGGGCCGGGGGGACGCCGGCGGAGACCAACCAGGCGATGCAGCACATGTACATCGCCGCGCCGTTCGGCGGCCGTGCCGCGATGAAGCTCTTCCGCACCCACCCGCCGACGGAGGAGCGGATCGCGGCGCTCGAGGAGCAGGCGCGCCGGATGCGCCGCCTCTGAGCCGGGTCCGGGCGTCAGCGCGCCGCCGGCCCCTCACCGGCGGCGTCGTGGGCGCGAGCCTGGTCGGCCTCCTCGGCCTCCTGACGTTCGCCCTCGCGACGGATCCAGAGGGTGATCAGCACGATCACGAGCCCGAAGAGCGCGACGCCGACGGCGGTGATCCAGAACCCGCCCTCCTCGTACGCCTGGCCGAGCCCGAAGCCGACGCCGACCGCGATCGCGAAGGCGAGAACGGCGCCGAAGCCGTCGGCGAACAGGTAGCGACGCGGGTGGACGTCGGAGAGACCGGCTGCGGCGGCGAGGACCGTGGGCGGCATGGCGGCCAAGCGGCCGATCAGGGCGATCACCGGGCCACGCCGCGCCAGGACGCGACGTCCGAGCTCGAGCTGCTTGGGCGGGATCGCGCGGTGCAGCCAAGCTGGCCCATCGCCGTCCGCCAGGGCGCCACGGTAGGCGCGGCCGGCGAGGAAGAAGGCCGACACGGCGAGGATCCCCAGGGGCAGGAAGGCGAGGAAGAGCAGCGCGAACCCGGGCTCACCGAGCACCCGTGTCTGGGCTCCCCCGACCAGCAGGAACTCCTTCTGGGGGCGTAGGAAGACGAGCAGCGCGGCGTCGCTACGGATCAGGAACGGGATCGCCGGGATCGCCGCAAGCGGGACCGCGAACCGCAGCACGATCACCGCCAGCGCGGCACGGCGCCAACCGATGGGGACCTCGCGGGTCTCGGTCTCTGGGACGGTGGTCATCGGCGGCCTCGGGGCGGTGGTTGGCAGGACTCGCAGGCGTAGGCCCAGCGGCCTCCGAGATCCCAGCGTCGGATCGCGGTCGCGCAGCGGAAGCAACGGTCCCGCTTGTAGACGTAGGTGGCTTCCTCGCGACGCATGCGGCTACGCGGCTTGCCGAGCTCGTGCGGGTCCATCGTGACGATACGTCGGGAGCCGACCCCGCGACGCAGCCAGGTCACCAGGGTGTCCCACATCGGCTCCCACCGCTCGCGCGGGAGCTCCCGGGCGGGGAGCTCGGGGTGGACGCCGTGGACGTAGAGCACCTCGGCGCGGAAGACGTTGCCGATCCCGCTCACGACACGCTGGTCGAGCAGCGCCTGACCGATGCCGACCGTGCGGCGTCGGAGCGCAGTGAACGCCCGTTCCGGATCCGCATCGTCACGGATCGGGTCGGGGCCCAGGCGTGCGACGACGCCGTCGACCTCGTCGGGGGTGAGCAGCTCGCAGGTCGTGGCGCCGACGAGGTCGATGACGGTCCCGCTGCCCATCACGCGGTAGCGCACCGTCTCGCGGGGTGCCGGAGGTGGCGTCTCGTGGCGGAAGAAGCGGCCGAACAGGCCGAGGTGGACGTGCACCACGCGGTCGGCCTCGTACCGGTGGAAGAGGTGCTTGCCGTGCGCGTCCGTGCCTTCGAAGCGGGCACCGTCGAGCAGCCCGGCGCCGGCGGTGAACCGTCCCTGTGGCGAATCGACCCGCACCCGTTCACCCGTGAACCACGATGCGTGGTCGCGGGCGAGCCGGTGGATCGTGT
>SKTG01000221.1 GCA_007118045.1 Nitriliruptoraceae bacterium | reverse complement strand
CTGCTCGAGCACGGCCACGTGGTGCTCCACGAGCCGGCTGGTGATGGCGTGGACCAGGGCGACCGGGTCCGACACCAACCGCTCCGGCTCGGTCTCCAACGTACGCCGGACGTCAGCGAGCCCGTCCCGGCAGCCGGTGCCGACGGTCAGTACCACCTCGGGACCGGCGACGATGACGAGCTGCTCGACGACCACGGTCTCGGCGACCCCGCGGTAGTCGGCCGACTTGAGCACGAGCAGCAGGTGGCCGGAATGGATCTCGAGGTGGGGGCGATGGTGTGCACGCTGTGCGACCTCGACAGCCAGCGGCGGGATGCCGAGCTCGGCCGGTATGGAGCCGAGTTCCTCCGACCCCGGATGCTCGATGTGCACCCAGGTGTACGTGCCGAGCGTGTGCTGCTCCACACCGAGCTCCTCACGTCTCGGATCGGGGACGAACGATACGCCTTCGACCGCGAGGTCCCCCGTGGGAGCGCTTCCGTGGCGCCGAGCACGGCCGCGGTACCGGCCAGCTCCGCGACGCGCTGCTCGCTGACGGCCGGCCGGTGACGCCCTGCTCGCTGACGGCCTGCCGGATCAGATGGAGATGACGGTGCCGATCTGGACGATCCGGTCGCGAGGCAGGTCGAAGTAGCGCACGGGGGTTGCGGCGTTGCGGTGCAGGACGGCGAAGAGTCGCTCGCGCCACCGCGGGAGACGGGAGTCCCCGCCGGCCACGATGGTCTCGTGACCCACGAAGTACACCAGCTCCTCGGCCGTCGTGCCGTCCGGGAGGTGGGGTCGCAGCGCCGCGGGGACGTCCGGACGCTGCATGAACCCGAAGCGCAGCAGGACCTGGACGACACCGTCCCCGAGGTCGTGGACCACCGCCCGATCCGCTTCCGGCACCTGAGCGCGGTCGGTGATCTGCACCGTCACGACGTAGAGCCGTTCGTGGAGAGCGCGATGGGTGGTCAGATCGGCTTCGAGAGCGCTCGGGGTCCGACCGAGGTCCGCACCGAGGTAGACGGCGGTGCCGGACAAGCGGCTGAGCGGTCTCTCGTGAGCTTCGGCCAGGAAGCGTTCGATCGAGCGGGTACCGAGCCGGCGGGCGCGCGCGACCTCGTCGCGCCCACGGTGCCAGGTCGTCATGACGGTGAGCATGACGGCACCGATCGCCAACGGGAGCCAGCCGCCGGCCGGGATCTTGAGCAGGTTGGCGGTCAGGAAGGCCAGGTCGACCGTGAGCAGTACCACCGCGAGGGTCACGACCAGCCACCGGGGCCAGCGCCACCGTTCGTGAGCCACCACGGCGACCAGCAACGTGGTGACGGCCATGGTCGAGGTGACGGCGACCCCGTAGGCAGCGGCCAGCCCACCGGAGCTGCGGAACGTCAGGACGAGCAGAACGCAACCCACCATCAGTGCCGCGTTGACGATCGGGAGGTAGACCTGCCCGAACTCGCTCGCGGACGTGTGATCGATGCGGACCCGGGGGAGGTAGCCCAGCTGGACGGCCTGCATCGTCAACGAGTAGGCTCCCGTGATCAGCGCCTGGGAGGCGATCACCGTCGCGGCGGTGGCGAGGGCGACCAGTGGCCAGGTCGCCCAGCTCGGACCCATCAGGAAGAACGGGCTGTCGATCGCCTGTGGCTCACGCAGCAGCAGGGCGCCCTGCCCGAGGTAGTTGAGGCTGAGGGCCGGGAGCACGACCGTGAACCAACCCAGCTGTATCGGCCGCCGGCCGAAGTGCCCGAGGTCGGCGTAGAGGGCCTCGGCTCCGGTCACGACGAGGAAGATGCCCCCGAGCGCGAGGAACGCGACGCCGGGGCGCTCACGCGCGAACGTGATGGCGTGCATCGGCGAGAGGGCGGCGAGCACCTGCGGAGCGTGGATCAACTGCCGGATGCCGAGCGCGGCCAGCGTGACGAACCAGAGGGTCATGACCGGGCCGAACACCGCGCCGATACGCGCGGTGCCGACGTGCTGGACGGCGAAGAGGCCGATGAGGATGCCGATCGCTGCCGGCAGCACCGCCGGGCTCAGGCCGGAGGCCGCGACCTCGAGGCCTTCGACCGCCGCGAGCACGGATATCGCGGGCGTGATCACCCCGTCGCCGTAGAGCAGCGCCGTACCGAACAGCCCGAGCACGATCAGCGCCCTGCGACGGCGCGGGGCATCGTGGTGGCGGGGCAGCACGAGCGCGGTCAGGGCGAGCACGCCACCCTCGCCGTGGTTGTCAGCCCGGAGGACCAGACCGAGGTACTTGCCGCTGACCACGACCAGCAGGCTCCAGATCATCAACGACAACAACCCGAGGATCGCGGCCGGATCGGTCGCACCGCCACCGGTGGCACGAACCGTCTCCCGGAAGGCGTACAGGGGGCTGGTGCCGATGTCGCCGTAGACCACCCCCAGTGCCCCGACGGACAACAGGGCGAGGTGGTGACGGTGCTCCCGTTCCGCGCCGCCCGCGTCGCCGCTGGCGGCGTCCACGGTGGCCCGGTCGCCACGCCGGCGTACCGGCCTCCAGGTCGAGGGATCCATCGTCCTCACCTCCCCTCGGAGCGCCGGCGGGCCACGGCCTTCCGAAGTTCCTCCACGAGGACGACACTGCTGGCGATTGCGGCGGCCAGGAGCCACTGGCGCGGGCTCAGCGCGACGGTGTCGAGCACGCCACCAACGAGCGGGAGGTGGACCGCCGCGATCTGCAGCGCCACGACCCCGGCCAGGGCCGCCCAGAGGTGCGGGTTGGTGAACGTGTGCCGGGCGAGAACGGTGGTGCGCTCGGAACGGGCGTTGAGCGCGTTGGCGACCTGGAAGAGCACGAACGTGGTGAACGCCCAGCTCGTCGCGACCGCGACGGTCGTCCCGTCGAGCGCGGTGGCGTAGACGGCGAGGGTGCCGGCAGCCATCGTGACGCTGGCGAGAGCGACGCGGCTGATGCGAGCCGGATCGAGCAGCTGGCTGTGGTCGCCGCGCGGTGGCCGGTGCATGGTGTCGCGCCGAGCGGGGTCGACGCCGAGCGCGAGCGCGGGTGGGCCATCCATGATGATGTTCACCCACAGCAGCTGGATCGCCGTGAACGGTGCCGGTAGCCCGGCCAGCCGTGCCACCAGGACGGTGGTGATCGCACCGAGGTTGGTGGCCAACTGGAAGCGGATGAACGCCACGATGTTGTCGTAGATCACCCGACCACGCTCGACCGCGGTGACGATCGTGCTGAAGTCGTCGTCGGCGAGCACGAGATCGGCGGCCTCCCGCGTCAGCTCGGTGCCGGTGACCCCCATGGCGATCCCGATGTCGGCGTGTTCGAGCGCTGGAGCGTCGTTCACGCCGTCACCGGTCATGGCGACGACCGATCCCCGGGCCTGTAGCGCATGGACGATGCGTACCTTGTGCGCGGGCGCGACACGCGCGCACACACCGATCCGATCGATGCGCGCCGCCAGCGTGCGGTCGTCGAGGCGATCCAGGTCGGTACCGGTCACCAACTCGCCGGGGATGTCGAGCTGTTCGGCGATGGAACCCGCCGTGGCGGGGTGATCGCCGGTGATCATGATCACGCGGATCCCGGCACGGTGCGAGGTGGCGATCGCGGCCGCGACGCCCGGGCGGGGCGGGTCGACGATCCCGACGATCGCCTCGAACGTCAGCCCCTCCAGCAGATCCTCGAGTGGGGGGATCCGCTCCTCGACCGCGGCGTCGAGCCGTCGGGTCGCCAACGCCAGGCAGCGTAAGCCGCGGCCAGCGAGCTCGTCGGTGACGCCGAGCAGCGATCGGCGCGCCTCGGGGTCCAACGGGACCTCGCCGAGGGGTCCGATCCAGGAACGACAACGGTTGAGCAGCACGTCGGGTGCGCCCTTCACCTCGACCACCAGCCCGCCGCCCTCATCCAGGTGGCTCGTGGCCATGAGCTTGCTCGTCGCGTCGAAGGGCAGCTCGGCCAGCCGCGGTACCGCGCGGAGCTCGGTGAGTTCCGCCCCGACCTTGGTGGCGAGCGTCAACAGCGCCCCTTCGGTCGGATCACCGACCACACAACCGTCGACCAGTTCGGCGTCGTTGCACCGCACCATCACCCCGACCGGTCGAGCCATCGCACCCGGAGGCGGGGTGATCTTCCCGTCCGAGGAGTACCCGACTCCCGTCACCCGGTGCTCACGACCTGCTCGCCACAGCACGGTCGCGGTCATCTCGTTGTACGTCAGCGTGCCCGTCTTGTCCGTGCAGATCACGCTGGTG